>JAHFDB010000057.1 GCA_023249195.1 bacterium
AGCGTGTGTGATAATTTTAGGTTTACCCTTTATTTTTACCCACTTTGTTGCAAAGTCCTGAGCATCGTGAAAGGTTCCCATTTTATCAACTAAGCCTATCTGAAGGGCTTGTCTTCCTGTGAAAACCTGACCTGTCGCAATGGACTCCGCCTTTTCACGGGTCCATTTTCTTGAGCTCATCAATACAGAAACAAATTGGTCTTGAACATCGTTTAACATATTCTCAATAAGGGCTTTTTCTTCTGGACTGTGTTTCCGCCAACTTGATAAAAAATCCTTGTATTCAACACTTTTATAGACATTCATGCCTACACCATATCGCTTTGAAATTTCAGAAAAATCTGGGGTGTTGATAATGACGCCAATGCTCCCCACAAGGCTTCCTGGATCAGCAAAAATGACGTCTCCAGATAAGGCCACCCAATAAGCGCCTGAAGCACCCATATCAGCAATCGATACAATCACAGGGATGTGGGTCCGTTTTTTGAATTTGACTATTTCTTGGTAAAGTTCCTGAGAGGCGCCTACCGTGCCTCCGGGACTGTTGATGCGAATAAGGACAGCTTTAACGTGTGCTTCTTCAAGTGAGTATAGTTGCTCAATAAGTTCATCCGTCCCCCCTGAATCACCCAATGGGCTTGATGATCCGATGGAAATAGGATCATACACGTATATAACACCTAAGGTGTTTTTTTCACCAAGGGTCTCTGTTTGTTTTTTTTGGTAGACAGAAACTCCGGCTGTGAGTAAAAACAGGGCTACCAGAGATCCAATAATCCAGGTTTCTTTACTCATATTAGTGTGGGTTGAGCCTGTTCAAGCTCTTCTTTTTCTACTTCCGTCATAGCAATAACAGCATCTTTGTCATCTAGCTTTACTACCTTCACCCCTTGAGAACCTCGCTTTTGAACAGAAATTGAGGCTACTTTTTGTCGACAAAGGGTTCCATCCTTGGTAACAATCATAATTTCATTGTCTTTGGAGGTAATAATGGCATCCGTGACATGGTCACCTGGAACCGTTTTTCTAAACTTAAGAGACTTTACCCCAATGCCACCTCTGGCTTGATTCCTAAACTCAGAAATGGGGACATTTTTGCCATAACCATTGGTGGTGATCAGCAACAAGTGTAGCGCCGATTCTTCGTGGTCGATTAAGGCCATACTGACCAATCGATCTTCTTTTTTGATCGTAATTCCCTTGACCCCACGAGAGGTTCTGCTAAGAGGGCGAATTTGGGTTTCATCAAAACGAATAACCATTCCGGCAGAGGTGACGAGGACCACATCCTGATTTCCCGTACTTCGACTGACCCACCGCAAACTGTCTCCTGTATCCAGATTAATGGCACCAATAGGTCTGTTTTTAAAGTGAACAAAAGCCCGCACATCTGTTTTTTTGACAACCCCTTTTTGAGTGGTCATAAAGAGATACTCTTCTTTATCGAATGAGGACACAGGAATGGCTGCCGTTACAATTTCTTTTTCTTCTAGGTTAAAGAAGTGAGACACTGATAAACCCTTACTTTGCCTTGAAGCCTCGGGAATTTGGTACACTTTCAATTTAAAAACACGACCTGTACTTGTAAACCCAAGTAAGTAATCGTGGGTGCTGGTCACAAAAATTTTGTCAATGACGTCTTCTTCTTGAGTCGACATGCTGTTCACACCTCTGCCGCCCCGATTCTGACTTCTGAAAAGAGTTAAGGACATTCTTTTAACAAACCCTTTTTTGGAAAGAAGTACGGCTACTTGTTCTTCTGGGATAAGGTCTTCAATATCCATTTGACCTACGGCATCTATAATTAACGTTCTGCGTTCATCTCCGAATTTATCTCGAAGTTCGCTGTGTTCTTCCTTGATGATGCTGTAGATGCGGGACTCATTGTTCAAGATATCTACAAAATCTTTGATTTTTTCTAGAATCGCCACGTACTCCGATTCAATTTTATCTCGTTCAAGGCCCGTTAACCGTTGAAGTCGCATCTCTAGAATAGCGTTGGCCTGTTTTTCAGTTAAACCAAAATTAGAAATCAACCCATTTCTGGCTTCCTCTGGATTGGCTGACTTTTTAATAAGTTCAATCACTGCATCAATATTTTGAAGGGCTATACGCAAACCTTCTAAAATATGCAGCCTATCCTGTGCGTTTTTAAGGTCGTATTGGGTGCGTCTTACAATGATCACTTTACGATGTTCTATGTAGTAGTGAATCATTTCTTTAAGGTTGAGTGTTTTGGGAATTCCGTGCACCAGCGACACCATATTGATTCCAAAGGAATTTTGAAGTTGGGTGTGTTTATAGAGTTGATTAAGAACCACTTCAGGGGTTGCATCTCGTTTTAATTCAATATAAATGCGCATCCCTTTTCTGTCAGATTCATCTCGCAAATCAGCAATACCTGTAATTTTCTTTTCCTGAACCAACTCGGCAATTTTAATAATCAAATTGGCTTTATTCACTTGATAAGGAATTTCGTGCACAATAATCGCCGTTTTTCCTTTTTTCTTAGATTCTTCGATGCTGGTTTTACTGCGAATAAGAACACTGCCTCTGCCCGTCATGTAAGCTTGGGTAATGCCTTGATTTCCACAAATGCTTGCACCTGTTGGAAAATCAGGCCCTTTAATGTGTTCCATAAGTCCCAAAATATCAATTTCAGGGTTGTCGATAAAGGCACAAATGCCATCGACCAATTCCCCTAAATTATGGGGAGGAATGTTAGTCGCCATCCCTACAGCGATTCCTGAAGTCCCATTCAAAAGCAGATTGGGAAGTCGCGTCGGAAGAACGGTAGGCTCTTCTAAAGATTCATCAAAATTAGGCGTAAAATCAACGGTATCTTTCTCAATATCTTCTAATAAAGCCATGCTCAGACGGGACATTCTGGCTTCGGTATATCGCATTGCTGCAGCGTTATCCCCATCGACAGATCCATAGTTTCCTTGTCCGTCAATGAGGGGGTATCTTAAGGAAAAATTTTGAGCCATACGCACCAATGAGTCGTAGACGGCCGTGTCTCCGTGAGGATGGTATCTCCCCAAAACATCCCCAACAATTCTGGCGCACTTTTTGTAGGGACGTCCGGCAACAAATCCTGCATCGTGCATTGCATATAGAATGCGTCGATGAACAGGTTTAAGTCCGTCACGCACATCCGGCAAAGCTCTTTCTACGATAACGGACATTGCGTATCCTAGAAAGCTCGCCTTCATTTCATCATCGATATTGATCGTTTGTTGTTTCCTATCCTCAAATAAACTTGGTTGTTGCTCCATGATGTTACCTTTCCTGATTATACGTCGATCCAACGAACTGTTTTGGCATATTTTTCAATAAATAATTTCCTAGGCTCTACTTCACTTCCCATCAAAATGGTAAAGATTTCGTTAGCACTTTCGCCATCTTCTAAATTCACTTGGAGCATGGTCCTTTTTTCAGGGTCCATCGTGGTTTCCCAAAGCTGATCCGGGTTCATTTCCCCTAACCCTTTGTATCGTTGCAAGGTCACATTATCACGTCCAATTTCTGCCAAAACAGTCTCAAGCTCTTTTTCGTTATAGACATAGCGCTTCGAGTTGCCTTTTTTGATTAAAAACAACGGCGGCTGAGCAATGTATAAAGCCCCAGCCTCAATCATTTCTCGAGCATGTCTGAAAAAGAAAGTTAACAGTAAAGTTCGAATGTGGGCACCGTCCACATCGGCGTCGGTCATAATAACAATTTTGTGATAGCGTAGTTTTGCTAAAATCTGAGCGGTTGTTTGCTCGATAGGGGGATCGTCTCCAAAGCGATCCGGTTCGCGTAATCCTGAAATAGCTTCTGGCCCGATAGCTGTGATGAGGGATCGAATTTCTTCATTGGCAAGAATTTTATCGAGGCGTGCTTTTTCCACGTTTAACACTTTTCCTCTGAGGGGCAAAATAGCTTGGAAGTTACGGTCTCGGCCTTGTTTGGCAGAACCACCGGCTGAATCTCCTTCTACCAGAAAAATTTCGCAGTTTGCAGGCTCGCTGTCGGAACAGTCTGCCAACTTTCCGGGAAGCGTGGTGCTTTCGAGTGAACTTTTTCTTCTGACTAACTCTTGGGCTTTTCGGGTAGCTTCACGCACACGCTGGGCAATTAAAGCCTTATTGACAATATTTCGAGCAATTTTAGGATTGGCCTCTACATAGTCTGTTAATCCTTCATCGACTAAAGAATCGACAATGCCTTTGACTTCTGAATTTCCTAATTTAGTCTTAGTTTGACCTTCAAATTGAGGATTGGGAAGCTTGACGCTAATGACGGCTGTTAACCCTTCTTTAAGGTCGTTTCCACTAAAAGGAGAATCTTTCTCTTTGTTCAGCTCATATTTTTTTGCAAAAGCGTTAATAACACGGGTCAGCGCTGTTCTAAAACCTGACAAATGGGTTCCGCCCTCTTTGGTTCTGATATTATTGGCAAAGGTGGCAATTTGTTCGTCATAATAATCAGAAACATACTGAAAAGCGACCTCAACTTCATAACTATCTCGTGATTTTTTAAGATAAATAGGGGGAGAAAACAACAGTTCTTTGTTTTCATTCATTTGCTCGACATAAGATTTGATGCCCCCTTCATAACAATATTCTTTTTCAAGCACTTCTTCGTAGCGAGTGTCTTTGAATATTATTTTCAGACCAGGATTTAGAAAAGCCAACTCTCTCAATCGGTGGTCAACAACTTCTGAAGTAAATTCCAAATCCTCAAAAATTTGAATATCCGGCTTGAAGATAACCGTCGTTCCGGTCCCTTCCTTAGGAAATTGAATGGTTTCGCCTGCAGGCTGCTTGGGAACCCCGCGAAAATATTGCTGGGTATACTGTTTTTGTTCACGATGCACAATCACTTTGAGCCACTCGGAAAGGGCATTTACCACAGAAACCCCTACCCCGTGCAACCCTCCAGATACTTTGTAGCCCTGTCCTTCAAATTTCCCCCCCGCATGGAGTGTCGTCATAACCACTTCTACAGCAGGTAGTCCGGTTTCTTTGTGCACATCGATAGGAATCCCCCGTCCGTTATCGACAACGGTGACAATATTATCGGGATCAATCGTGACGATAATTTCAGAACAATGACCGGCCATTGCCTCGTCAACACTGTTATCAACCACTTCAAAAACAAGGTGATTCAAACCTGGTTTTCCGGTAGAACCAATATACATGCCAGGACGCTTACGAACGGCCTCTAAACCTTCTAATATTTTAATCTGATCTGCGTCATAGCGCTGGGTAATTTGTGTCATGTTGGGTTTCTCCTAGTAATGAAAAAAAATTATATCACAGGTTGAGCGGCACGGACTAGAGATTCCTGAATCCCTTTCGCCTTTAGAAGTGTTTCTTCCCACTCCTCTTCGGGATCTGAGTCGGCCACAATACCTCCACCGCAGTGAAAATATAAAATGCCCTCTCTGGCATATAAAGTGCGGATAGCGATATTAAACTGGGTGTGCTGGTTAAAGCCAATATACCCAATGCACCCTGTATAAACCTCTCTGGGGACGGTTTCTATCTCAGAAATGCGTTGCATGGCCCTTGTTTTTGGGGCTCCCGTAATAGAGCCTCCAGGAAATAGAGCACGCAGTGCCCTTGCATGAGATATTCCCGGACTCAATTCACCTGTAATGGTTGAAACCAAATGCGTGACTTGAGCATAAGACTCAAGTTCAATCAAACGAGATACCTGTATGCTTCCAGGTAAGCATATTCTTCCAAGATCATTTCTTTCGAGGTCTACAATCATTATAAGTTCAGAACGGTTTTTTTCTGAGTGTAGAAGAGTGTTCCGTAAGACTGAATCATCTAGGCTTGTTACGCCGCGTTTAGTGGTTCCCTTGATCGGGCGGGTTGTAAGTGTTTGTCCTTGAATATGAATAAACAATTCTGGAGACGCACTTAATATCTGTGTATTACCTGCATCAAGATACGCTGAATAGGGTGCTTGAGAATGCATGCGAAGCTGCTCATAAAGCACCCGTAACTCACCGTGATACGCCGCTGAAAACCGATGGGATAAATTGAGTTGATATAAGTCCCCTTCATAAATGAGGTTTTTAGCTTTTTTTATAGCCTTGATATAGGCTTCTTTTGAGAAATTGGACTGAGGTTCTTGACAGTGAAAAGATTCCCTCAAATTATCGTTTTTTTGAGAGTCTATTAATGATTCAAAGTTAAGTCCATTAAAAACTGTTTTTGAGTGTGAAATGGCCCATTTTTCTTGTGTTTTTTTGTCGATAACAATCACCTCAAGATAAAGAGCAAAATGCGACTTTAGTTCGTAGGTTACATAGCCTACGGCCCCTCCCATAAAGGGGAAAGAATCGTCTGTGTCTCTATAGGGTTCTAACACGGTATCAAGCTCTTCTAGACAATGGCCATAGCTGTAAGGATTAGCGCCCATAAAGGAATAGTGACTGTGAGGGGAGCCCTCATCGGAGCTGTCTAAATAGAAAAAAAAAGGTTGCTTTGAAAAATATTCAAAAAGACACGCTTCCGAAAGTGCCGTAATTTTTTTGATGTGTATGGGGTGATTTTTTTTCAACCGAGCTTATTATTCTTCGTTTGTACCCGTTTTTTTTGCCACATCTCTACTTTGGGTATGATGCCGAATAATATCGCCTTCAACTGAGTAAATAACATCTTCTGCAATATTGGTCACATGATCCGCAATGCGCTCAATATATCGTGCTACAGAGAGTAGTCGCAATAGGCTTCCGGCTTGCTCTGGATTTTTTTGAAGTAAAAGCACAATGCTTTGTTCTTGATCATTTTTAAGTTCATCCACTTCGTCGTCTAAATAGCACACCTCATAGGCAAGTGGCGGGTCAAGATTCACCAAGGAAACAAGGCTTTTTTCAAGCATTACCTGCGTTTTTTGGATCATGAGAGCGAAGTGAGGCGGCACTTCAATGGGTGGATGTTCAGAAAGATAGACAGAACACTTAGCAATATTTACCGCCAAATCACCGATGCGCTCAATATCACTGTTAATTTTTAAGATAGAAATAATAAAGCGCAGGTCAATCGCAACGGGTTGATAGAGGGCCAACATTTTCAGACATTCCTCTTCCACCTGAATTTCCATATCATCAATTTTGAAGTCATTTTCAATGGCTTGTCTAGCCGCTTCCGCGTTTAACTCTTTAAAGGCTTTTGTCGCAAGAAAAAAATTCTCCTCAACCAAGGTACTGAGGCTCATAAAGAGCTTTTTTAAGTTTTCCATCTCTCTGTCTAGGTGTTTGTGCATGAAATAAATCCTCCTTTATGATGCTATTGGCAATACCATTGAAAATGCAGATCCGTGACCAACTTGACTTGAAACCTCTACCCAACCGCCTTGAACCTGTACGATGTGTTTGACAATAGCAAGCCCCAAGCCGGTTCCACCTTCTTTTCTGCTTCTAGCCTTATCTACGCGATAAAAGCGTTCAAAAATACGAGACAAATGTTCTTCTGCAATGCCTAAGCCTTGATCAGTCACTATCAGCATACAGTGTTGATCCTTTTGCGCCAAAGTAAGCGTAATTTCTGTATTTTGAAGGCTGTATTTAATGGCATTTTCAACCAAATTTAACAACGCTTGCTCAAGAAGATGACTGTTTCCAATCACATACATTGTTGATACTTCAGGATGTTTTATTGTGATTTGCTTTTCCGCTGCTTTGGTTATGCAGTTGTCTATTACTTTTAGTACCACTTCATTGAGACACACTTTTTCAAACCCAATCTCTGAGGGGTCTTTATATTGCTCTAACCGTGACAAGGTCAAAAGATCCTCAATAATGGCATCGAGACGGTCGGAATGGGTCTTGATTATACCTAAAAAACGGTCCCGATCTATGGGGTTTTGAGCAGCCCCATCCAACAGGGTTTCAACGAAACCTTGAATGAGCGTAACAGGGGTTTTGAGTTCATGAGAAACATTGGCCACAAACTCTTTTCGAATCGTTTCTAGGTGTTTTAGCTGAGTCACATCATGGAGCACAATCAGTGCCCCCGTGGTGTGTCCTCTGAGATTGGAAAGGGGGGTTCCATGCACATGGAGATATCGTCCAAAACGGTCTTGAATGACAATGCCTTCTTTCACACAGTCTGCACAGTTAAGCACTTTACTGATAAAACACTGAAGCTCTGTATGCCTAATAACAGACTGTATCGTAGAACCCAGTATTTTTTGAGACCCGTCATGCCCTAAAAATTCAGTAGCAGCCTTATTCACACTGGACAATCGCTCGTCTAAATCAACACAAATAACACCCTCTATCATGTTACTTAAAATGGCTTCCTTTTCATTACGTTCTTTTTCAACGGACTTAATACGCTCATCCAACTGATTGA
>JAHFDB010000058.1 GCA_023249195.1 bacterium
GGAATTGTTTTCCAAAACGATAGCAAATGCCAAACAATTCTTGATTATATTGCAAGAGACCGTCTGGGTTGGTCAGGTGATTATACTGAAGGCTCCACGAGCCAAGATCCAGAATAATGCCATAATTATACCGTGTAAAAGCAGGTTCCTTAAGAATGTCGCCGATAAAAATAAGTTGATCACTTAGGTCATATTCGGCACGGAGTTTATACGAGGTAAAATCAGTCGAAAGTTCTGTTTGCATCCAGTAAGTGCGGTATCCGGTTGAGACAACCATGCGCTGAGGAAGGGATTCTGAACGCGAGCTGTTTGACCATTGATAGCCCGAATTTAAAAGATTTTGGGTATAAGCCCCGAACCAAATTTGGGTATAGGGTGTCCAAATAACGCCCAAATCGGCACTATATCCGAAGGCACTGCTGCTATCGAGGTTCTGTGAGAGCCCTTGAAACATCACTCCTGCGGTGATTTCTGGATGAAAACGTTTGGCTAAAGACAACGTGAGTGTTTGAACAGAATGTCCAAAGGTGCCAACCGCCTCAGGTCGGGTAGAATCGGTTTTAGTAGCTCGGGTAATATCATCGGTAAAAAAGTTAAAATAGCCCAGCCCAAGGGTAAATTCTTGAGTAGGAAATACCGTCGCGAGACTGACTTGATGGTAGCCAAAAAAATCTTGACTGGTATCTAGTTTGACCTGTGTTTGGCTGGCTCCGGCAAGCCCCGCAGGATTTTGAAAAACAAAGGCAACCTCTTTGTTATCGGTAAAAGTATCAAGGGTATTGGGAATCAAAAAACCTTGTTGAGGGACAAAAACATCGGTCTTAGCCCCTAACGGCACAGCAGATAGTCCGCATAAAACGATGAATCCAATAAAAAGTCCTGTCCTCATAGAAGTAACGATACCTCTAAATACATATTCAGGAAAATGTTTTTTTCAAAGAGAGGGTTTTGATAACAAAAACGAGTTCATTTAATAGAGACTGTTTTTCATCTATGCGGAGGGAAGCCGGGGCATAAATGGCGAAAGACAACCGATCAAACAGGGCAAGTGCCCTAGTGATGGCTTCATTAGGAACCTTGTTTGAACTTAAAACAGATCGAATTTGATCCTGAGTGAGCCCCTTGCATGTGACCCCTGTTGAGTGAGTGAGATAGGTAATAAAAATGGTTTGAAGGGCCGACAGTGAATGGGGTTGATCAAGCTCAGCCTCACAGGCGACGAGCGCTTTCATGGCGGTTTTGAAGGCCGTTTTCTTTTGATAGGCGATGCTGTAAATGCGGTTTTGAAGATAAGGAAGCGCTTTTTTTTCCAATAAGACTAAAAGGGAGACCCCTAACAGCCCACCTAAAAGCACGAGTGTGGTTTTTAGATACGAGACTTTGAGCACAATGCCCTCAGACGCGTGAGAAAAAGCCGGGGCTTTGTCAGCCAAGACTGCCGACGAAACAGGTGTAACGGTGAGGGTATAGGCTTCGGTGGACAGGGTTTTGTAGCTTTTTAATCGAGGCGAAAAATAAGAGAAAGTAAAGCGGGGAATAGACAGCTTTCCAGAGACTTTTGGAATTAAAACATACTCAAAAGAGCGTTGGCCACTCAACCCTTCCATAGAGGAAAAATGATCGGTTGTTTTAGATTTATAAAGGCGAAATTCACGAGTGTCGGGGACGTATAAATCTTGAAGTGTTTTAAAGTTTCCACTGCCCTCTAAAGTGATTCTAAGCGTAAGGGGGGCATTTTGACTACAAACAGAACAAGAGAGCGGTGCCGTTTTAAGGGTAAAGTCGCCAACCCCCCCTGAAAAATGAGCCGGTTTACCAGCTTCTGGCAAAGGAAGAATGCGAATAGAAAAAGGTTTGGATTCTAAAACCCGCTGTCCTTCAAAGGGGTTGGTCACATAGCCCATTTTTGCTGTAGAAATGGTAAGGAGCCCCGGTTTAATAGGAAGCAACACTTTACGAAGCACCTCTGCCGCGAGATAAGGCTGGCCAGCGAGTGTTTGATGGCTAGGGGTGTCACTTTTTTTCAATGTTTCTGACCAACAACCTTCAAAAACAGGGCTTTCAAAGGTGGGATTCGAATAAAAATGAACCCGAGTAAAAAGGGTGAGTTTGTACAGAATTTGCTCGCCAACATAGGCTTGGTTTTTATTGGCTGCACTTTGTAAAAAAAGGGTGCTTTGAGTATCCTTCTGGGACGGTGACTCCGGTTCAAAAAAGCCTGAAAAAGGATCAAATCCTTGCCCCTGTTGTGGGGGTGCACGACGAGGTTTCCCCGAATCGGGCACTACTTTAAGGGTCAAAGCCTCTGTCCTATAGGTTTTTCCCTTGTACGAAACACTAGCCGGTTCCAACGTAAGCGTACCCGTTTTTGAGGGGGCCATCACATAGGTGGTGGTGACACAGCGGCTGCTTTTTCCATTTTGAATGATAATCGAGGTTGATTCCCCCCTTGAAACAATGTCACACTTTCCTGTTATCTGAGGCAAGATAGGGTTCGGTATTTGCCCCGTATCAGAGCCTGAAAGCGTAACTTCATACACAAACTGATCGTGTAATTCAACTTCTTGGCGGTCTACTTTTGCAGAAATAACGAGAGAATCTGCGTAGACAGAAATGGACATAACCATACATAAAAACAGTGTGGAAGCGTTTTTTACCAATCTTTATCCACCTTCTTTTGTTGGATTTTGGGCCGATGTTTTAATCGGGCCTCTTTTTCAACTTGATCTAAAGAACTGAGGGTGTTTTGTGCCTGAGAACGGGCGGCCTCTTTTTGAGAATTTTCCTGAGGCGTGTGTTTGTGTTCAGGAGGTTTTGGCTTTTTTTTAAGAAGCTGATAGGTTGCTAACTCAAGGTTGTGTTTGGCGTCAAGGTTGTTGGGGTTCAAAGACAAAGACTGGCGATAGCTTTCAATGGCCTTCTCATAGTGTTCTTGTTGATATTCGGTATTTCCAAGGTTATACCATGCTTTAAACTGAGCCGATTTCTTTAAATTTTTGACAGAGTGAACCCCCAAAGTTTCTGCTTGGTCATAGCGTTGAAGTTGATGACTCGTATAGGCTAAATTATAAAAAATTTCCGGATTTTGAGGCGCTTTTGGAAGCAGTTTGCTAAAGATTTTATGGGCATCCATCGTTTTAGGGCCTTTTCTAAAGTGGAGCAGTTTGATCGCAGACGCATTTTGGTAGTAATCAACAGGACTAGCAGCTTGAAGAGGGGTGTTCATGACAAAAATAAAAAGCAAACATCCCAAAAAATGCAAAGAGAAAGCAGTCTTTCTTTCAGAAATAAAAAATTCAGCAGCCAGGCATAAAAAAGAAAGAAATAAGCAAAAGACATAACGGTCTTCAACTCTCGAAAAAGGAGCACTCTTTTTGTTCGTTATGGCGACAGAATGCAAGCGGGCATACAACGTATCACTGACGAGATGGTCACTGTTTGAAAGCAAATAGCGGCCTCCAGCAGCCTGGGAAATGTCTTTTAAAGTCGTTTCATTGAGATGAGAAATCACGGTGATTCCTGTAGAGTCTTTTTTCATTCCGGTGGTGTGGCCCTCGGCATCTTTTTCAGGGACAGGTTCTCCTTCTGTGGTTCCAATGCCAATGGTAAAAATTTGAATACCCTCTGAATAGGCTTGGGTAGCCAGATGTACCGGATCATCCCCATCCAAACTTTCTCCGTCGGTTAAAATCACAAGCACTTTTTGAGAAACCCGTTGTGTTGAAAAGGCCTGCCGAGCTGCCTGTATAGCGGTCCCTAAATGGGTGCCCGGAGTAGAAACACTGCCTACGGAGCAATCGTTTAAGAACAGTTCAAAAGCCCCATAATCGTTACTAAAGGGACACAGAACATGCGCATTTCCTGCAAAGGCCATCAATCCAATCCGATCCCCGTCTAGGGCATGTGTCAGAGAGAAAATTTCCTTTTTGGCGTGATCGAGTCTTGTCGGAGAAATATCTTGGGCAAGCATGCTTTGAGAGGTATCTAAGGCCACTAAAATAGACCGGCTTTTTTGAGGCGTTTCGTCAATACGAAGTCCATATTGAGGTCGCATGAGGGCTAAAATTAAAAAGAACAAGGCCAAGAACCACAGGATATGCTTTAACCGTTTTTTTCTGGGGCTCAGTGTATATAAAACACCAGAGTGAAGTGCCGGTTCAATCGCAAGTGATAGGCGTCTTTGTTTGTATTTCTGCACACCCCATAAAACGATGCCTAAAACGGGGATGAGTAATAAAAGTAACGATAAAGAACTGTTTTCAAAATGCATAAATAGGCCTCATGGAAGACGATTAAGCCAAAGAGTGATTCCAAATTCACATAAAACCAATATCAAAATACTTGCCAGTAGGGGCATAAAATACTCATGATAATGGTGATAGTGTTTGGATTTAAGAGTTGATTTTTCGAGTGTATCAATTTGGTTGTAAATATCTTTAAAAGTGGCAGTATCGATGGCGCGAAAATAGTGGCCATTGGTTTTAGCTGCAATGGTTTTGAGCATATTTTCGTCTAATGGGGGCAAATAGAGGCTGCCATCTGGGTTTTGTACATAGGTTTTTCCATAGGTAGGATCGTGATAAGGAATGGGGGCCCCCCCTATTTTTCCAATACCAACGGTATAAATCTTGACACCTAAATCATGGGCCAAGTCAGAGGCACTTAACGGGTCAATCTGACCTGAATTATTTTCGCCATCCGTCATTAAAATAATTATTTTAGACTTGGCTTGGCTGGTTTTAAAACGATTCAAAGCCGTTACAATTCCCATCCCAATGGCAGTTCCGTCCCCAGCTATCCCAATGTTAACTTTACGAACAAGCTCATGGAGCATGGCGTAATCTTGAGTCAGGGGACATTGGGTAAAGGCATCATTTCCAAATACCACCAGTCCCAACCGATCGTGAGGTCGTTTATCGATAAACGATTCAATGACACGCTTCGATTCTACAAGCCGATTGTTGGGTTTAAAATCCTCGGCCATCATACTGCCTGAAGTGTCCATAGCAATGATAATATCGACACCTTGTGTATTGAGTTCATCTTGGACAAACACTTTTTGAGGTCTTGCAAGAGTGACTATCATGAGCCCTAGAATAAGATATCTGAGCATGGTCAGAATTTTGAGTGTGAAGACGCCCTCTTTGTCGGCTAAAGGAACAAGCCCCGCTATCGAAGAAACCCTCAGTGTGGCTAAAGAAGGTCGTTTAGAAAGCCACCATCCTGCCCAAGCCACGAGGGGTAGAAATAGAAAAAATAGGGGATGGTCGAACCTCATGGCTGCCGGTCCTCGGAAGCTATTTCTGGCAGAATACGGGTGCGATAAATGCAGTCGTGGGTTTTGTTCCAGTTTTCTTCATTTTCTTCTGAGGTAGGGACATATTTTGCAAATTTAGCCAGGTCACTCAAACGCAATACGTGTCTAAGTCGTCGGAGGGTCTGGTCATCCATCACATGTTCTAATGCAGCAAGACATTCTTCGGTTGTCAGTTCAGTGACAGGGTGTTCGTAACGTTCAGAAAAATAGTGTTTGATAATGTCGGTTAAGGCCATATAATGCGCCTTTACTTCGCCTTTTTCTAGAAACTGTCTGGCCTTTAACGCAACCAATTCGGCTAAAGCCCTATCGGCCGCAGAGAGAGGGTCACTAGGGAGGTGATGAGGTGGATGTGCTGCCAAATGTCTTTGTTTCCAATACCGATACGCATAAGCGAGAAGGAGCGCAAATAAAAGTGATCCTAAAAGGCCCTCGATATAAGGCCCCAAGTTCATTGCGAGAGAAAGGGGTTGTGCAAGCGGTCTTAGATTTGCCGAAGCGATATTTTCGGTAACCACACTCTGAACATCCAGACTCATTTTATCTAATAAAATGGATTGAGTCACCCCATTTTCTTGATAAAAGACGGTTTGAATAGGGATATGGACAGAACCGGTTTGATAAGCAGACAGCGTGTAGGTCTTTTGAGTAAGGATTTGAGTGCCTACTTTTTTTGAAGTGGTTTTTTGTTTGAGTATAAAAAAATCGCCCAATTTATTCGAGGTGGGAACAAAGAAATGAGGCCTAGAAGCGGCATCTGAGGTGGCGGTCACTGCATAGGTCACATAGTCACCCACGATAGCTGTTTTAGAGGAAAGATGATGGTTAACTTGAATCATCGATGCCCTCGCCTAGAGAAATATTGTTGAAGCGAAATCCAGTAAGGCTTTCCGGTTTGAAGTGTCAAATATGCAAGCGAGGCCCCACTTAAATCGGATTGCAATCGCGCTTTTTGAGACTCATAGTGGCGTTTCAGCTCTGCCTGGACATGCCGATCAGAAGTGTTTAACAATACGGTGTTTCCTGTTTCAGAATCCTCTAACAACACGCGGCCTACAGCAGGCCACCCTGTGTCTAAGCGGTCTTCTAATACAATAGGGACAACATCATGTTTTTTAGCCAATAGTTTTAAAGAGGGAAGATATCCCGAATCTAAAAAATCAGAAATAATGACCACAATCGATCGCTTTTTAACAACTTTCAATACCGTTTCAAGTGCTGGAGACAGGTTTGTGAGGGTGCTTTTAGGACAAAAGGCCATCATCTGACGGAGCATGATTTCAACAGCATCACGTCCCTTTTTCGGAGGAATAAAGCATTCAACCTGATCAGAAAACAGCAATAAACTCACTTTATCGCGATTTTGAAAGGCAGAATAGGCCAATGTGGCGGCAATTTCAGTGGCGAGCTCACGCTTTGTTTCTGTTTTTGAGCCAAAGCGCTGTGAGGCACTCACATCTACCATAATAACGACATTAAGTTCGCGCTCTTCTTGAAAAACTTTAACATGGGTGAGGCCTGTTTTGGCGGTGACATTCCAGTCAATATGCCGAATATCATCCCCCAGTTGATAATCGCGCACCTCACTGAAGTGAAGCCCTTGCCCTTTAAACAAAGAATGGATGTTTCCTGCGATAGGGGAATTTACGGAACCCTTTGTGCGAAGCTCAATAAGCTTAAGCTTTTTCATTAAGGGACTTCAATTTCAGAAAAAATACGCTCGATAATAGCATCAGAATCAATCCCTTCTGCCTGGGCTTCAAACGAGGGCAGAACCCTATGTCTTAAGACATCTTTTCCGATGGCTTTGACATCCTCGGGAGTGACATATCCACGATGACGAATAAAGGCATGGGCTTTGGCGGCACTTACCAGTGACAAGGATGCCCGGACAGAAGCCCCATACAGAATCATAGGTTTCAAATCAGCTAGCCCAAATTTTTCAGGCTCTCGTGTGGCGTAGACAATATCCAAAATATAGTCTTTAACTTTTTCATCGATATAGAGTCCAGAAAGGGTGTTTCGGGCTTTCATGATGTCAAGCGGACCGGCCACTTTTTGAACGGTGGGTAGGGTGGCAACAGACATTCTTTCAATGATCACTTTTTCTTCTTCACGTGTGGGATAGGACACTTTTAATTTCATTAAAAATCGATCTACTTGTGCTTCGGGAAGGGGATAAGTCCCTTCTTGTTCAATGGGGTTTTGTGTGGCCAAAACCAAAAAAGGTTCAACCAGTGCATAGGTGGTATCTCCAATGGTGACCTGTTTTTCTTGCATAGCTTCCAAAAGCGCACTTTGTACTTTGGCAGGGGCTCGATTAATTTCATCGGCCAAGACAAAATTAGAAAAAATAGGACCTAGTTTAGGAATAAATTCTTGTTTGGCGGGGTTGTAAATCAAAGTTCCGACCACATCAGCAGGCAATAAATCGGGGGTGAATTGAATCCGCTTAAAGTTCACATCTACGCACTGTGCCAATGTTTTAATGGCTAAGGTTTTGGCTAGCCCAGGAACCCCCTCTAAAAGCAGGTGCCCACCGGTTAAAACACCAATCAAAAGGCGTTCTAGAACATAGGTTTGACCTACAATAATGTTTCCAATTTCAGTCAAAATTGTTTGAACAAACACAGACTCAGATTCAACACGAGCATGCAATTGCCGGAGTTCTTCATTCATATATGCAGGGCTCCCTCATTCAAATGTGGTATGGGTAAAAGGCGAAAAATCGCCAGGAAATACAGTGTAGTACAGGCTTATTTTAACTTCAATATGGGCGTTCTTACGGGCCCCCATACGCAATAAGGGGTGCACCAAAGTTTAATGGGTAACAAGGATTAGGCAGCCAAGAGGTAAGTTTGAACGATATCGTCCCAAGCACCGGACAAATATTTAGCTCTGAGAGAAACAATAGATTGAACGTTCTT
>JAHFDB010000059.1 GCA_023249195.1 bacterium
CGGGCTATGGCATGGCCAAACGGACTTTTTTAGGGGTCGATGCGAATAGGGCCAATGTGATGATTGCCACGGTTGAAAAAAATCTGGGGCTAAAATTATCGTCAAAAGACATTATTTTAAATATTGTGGGTGGGTTTAAGACCTCTGAACCCGCCTTGGATTTAGGCATTATATTGGCCATGATTTCATCGCTAAAAGAGCATGCCATGAAAAAAAGAGTCGGCGTCATGGGGGAAATTGGACTCACCGGTGAAGTGCGGGCTATTCCCAATGCAGACAAACGCCTGCTAGAATTAGACAAGATGGGCTTTACTGGATGTATTTTGCCCTATAAAAACAAAGTTGTCTTATCTAAGACTGTGACTATTCAGCCGTTTTATGTAAAAACACTGCAAGAAGCCATGGCACTTTATTTAAGTTTGTAAGTTATGGAACCCAAACCAGATAAAAAATTAACCGATATTATTCAGCGCCTTACGCAAGAAGAAAACCGTTGGAGTGCTGTTCTTGAACTTAAAGTCCATATTCATCATCCAAAATGGATTCCTGAACTGATTACCTATTTAAGCCATCCCGATTGGGTTGTGCGCTGGACCGTGGCAGAAAAGCTGGGTGATTTGCGCTCAGAAGCAGCCCTCACACATCTTATCAAACTCTTTTCAGACCCCGATTCACACGTGAGAAAAAACGCCGTTAAGGCCCTTCAGAAATATAAGCTTCCGGCGGTTCCCATATTAATAGATTACTTAGATCACCCCCATGTCGAGATTCGAAAAGGGGTTTCTGATATTTTAATGGGTTTTTCCGAACTTGTTTTGCCCGAATTTGAACATCTGATTCCCCAAAAAAATTGGGTTATTGCCAACCGATTGCTTCAGCTCACATGGCTCATTGAAGGTGCACGATCAGAAGCCTTGCTTATTCGCTGCTTAGATATCCCCGATATTCAAAAAACCGCTATTGTGTTGCTCGGCACATGCCATAATAGCCAAGCCGTTAAGCCTTTGCTGAAATTATGTGTTGTTCCTGGTTTAAGAAAACTTATTTTACATCAGTTTTCTAAAATGGGAGCCCCTCTGGTATTCCCCATTTTGGTCATCAGCGCGGTGTCCAATCAGGCTTCTTTGAAGGAAGGTGCTGTCTGGGTTATCCTTAAAATAGGGAAACCTGTTATCCCTTATTTAAGCCGAGCTGCTGCTCAAAAAGGGGCCTCTCAAGCCCCTCTATTGGCCTTGATTCAAAAGATAGATCCTGAATCCCTCAAAAAAAAGCATCCCCCATCAGACAAGGGGTTTCTAGGCATATTTAAATCGTAAAAGGAGACCCCCTATGATTATTGTAACCGGTGGCGCAGGAATGATTGGCAGTGCCTTTGTGTGGAAATGTAACCAAGAAGGGGAAGACGATATTTGGATCGTCGACAATTTAAACACTTCTGAAAAATGGCGTAATTTAGTCGGCCTTCGTTATTCTGATTATTGGCACAAAGACGAATTCTTAGAGATTATCCTTGAAGGAGATTTACCTAAAAGTGTGCGTGCCATTGTCCACATGGGAGGCTGCTCTGCCACCACTGAATCCGATGCCGATTACCTGATGGAAAACAATTATCGCTACACGCGAATTTTAGCAGAATGGGCGATGGCTCATGGGGTTCCCTTTCTTTATGCCAGTAGTGCCGCTACTTACGGAGACGGAGACATGGGCTTTGATGACAATAAAGAACGCCTGCACCTTTTAAAACCTCTCAATCGCTACGGATATTCCAAGCACTTTTTTGATCTTTGTGCTCAAAAAGAAGGCTGGCTTGATAAAATCACCGGCCTCAAATTTTTCAATGTTTATGGCCCAAATGAATATCATAAAGGTGACATGCGCAGTGTGATGTGCAAAACCTACTCCCAAATTTTAGAATCCGGCGAAATCAAACTGTTTAAATCCTATAAAAGCTCGTACACAAATGGGGGCCAAATGCGTGATTTTATCTATGTCAAAGACGTTGTCACTGTGATGTGGTGGCTGTTAAAGCATCCGCATGTCACGGGGCTTTTCAACTTGGGTTCGGGTCAGGCACGCACCTGGAACGACGTTGCCAATGCCCTATTTTCAGCGATGGGGCGCACGCCTAAAGTTGAATATATTTCTATGCCCGATCATTTGATCCATCAATACCAATATTTTACAGAAGCTCCCATGAAAAAATTGAAAGCAACCGGCGCACCCCTTGACTTTTTGAGTCTGGAAGAAGCTGTAGCCGACTATGTTAAAAGCTATTTGGTGTCTCAAGAGACATTGCGGCATTAATATCCAAAAGTGATCTCTACTCAATGAGTTGCTGCGCCCTCTCAAACAGTGCGTTTATGAAATTTCCACCGTCCCCACCACCTTGGCTTGAGATACCTCTTGATGCTGTTGCAAGGTGACGGCTCCGGACAACAGCTCTTGTGAGTGTGTCACTTCCTTAGAATGGGGTCGTACCAGTGATATTCCAACAGGCTTGTACTGTTTCATATCCGACAAAATGGCCTGGGCCTTGGAGGGATTTCCCATCTCCATATGCTTTGCAGCTTCTAACCTTTTTTCCAGGGGAAGCTCCCATTTGATTTCAAAGTGATCGCCTTCTTGAGCTTGACTTTTTAGGGTGTCTAAATCGGCCTTGAGTGCCGGATTTTCTCTGACACTCTTAGGCACTGTAAGCTTAAACGATGAATCGAGTGTACTCCCAAGGGCACTTTCAAAATGGACATGTTGGGTCATGCTTGCTCCGTCTAAAAATCCGTGATCAAAATGAACGTGCTGCTGGGTAACAGAGGTCACCGAAACGCCCTTTCCATTCAGATCCAGTGAATAATGGGTTTCAGACGTCTTTGTATGCATCGCTGTGTGTATGTTTCGAGTTTCAACCCATCGGGTCTCTTTGCTCGCCCCAGCAGACAATTCGGCAGAAATGTCGGGAAGGCCAAGGCCCAAGTCCGGAATAGAAACCGGCAGAATAGCATCTAGGGGGGCGGTGGCGGAAAGCGTGGCCGAGGCTCCGAGTTCGAATTGTTTTCCTTTTTCAAAAAAGAGGGCGCTGGCCTTGGAAATGTGACTGGTATCCACCACATTGGTACGCATTCCGGTGATAAATTGAGCCGCTTTTTCGGGTGTGTCAAAGGTAAGTTTGACCCCGGAAAGGACACCGCCGCCGGCCTTTCCTTCAACAGACAAGGCCCCAAAAATGCCCCCTAATTCTAGGGACAAAGACCCTACTGTTTCGTGCCTCAAGGTAATGCTGTACCCACTGCCTTCTTTTTGCATCAAAATCTGATTTCCGTCCTTAGTTTCGACGCTAGCGCCAATGCTCATGCCCGCTAAGAAGGTTTCTTGTGCCGTTTTAGCTTCATCGGGAAGAGAAACCGTGGTTGATTTTCCGAAATCAATCATAATATTCCCCTTGTCTTTAAGACCTTCTACCCAAGATAAAGACTCTTTAAAAGTAAGGGTATTTTGACCTAAAATAGCCGTATGTGAAGCCGAATTGACGATGGCTTCTCTTTGCTCAATTTTGTCAGACTTTTCGCTTCCTAATCGCAACTCTTTGAACCATTGTTTAACCGAATCGGCCCCTGAAAAACCCTTTGTTTCATTTTGAATAAGGCCTGTTGCATCTGATAATCCGGTCCCCCCTGCTTTAATAAAAACGTCATCGGTGAGACCCAAATTAGAAAGTTTTTCCAAAATTTCAGTGTGGTGTGCACCCGATTTAAGCGCGTCTATTGTGCTAGCAGAGTCTCCCTTTTCAGCCACAACATCCAAAATAGCCAAATGAATGAGCGCTTTGAGTTGGGTAATAGATTTAAAATCAGAGCTCCCCTCCCCTTGGGAAAATTTCTTAAGCTCAGTTATGCCGGTGCGTTTCGATAACGACACCAGTGCGCTGCGCAGTCCACCGCCCACTTTCCCATCAAACCCGTGAACTTTTTGACTCGTTAAATCAAGGCCTTTTCCTAGTTGAGATTTCATCATTGAAAGCTGCTCGTCGCTCGTACCCGTAAGCCCTAATAATTTGGCAGAAGCCATGCGTTGATAGTGAATCGACAAAATATCTACTCGGTCAGTGAGCACCTCTCGAAGCAGCCCCTTTAAGGTGTCATTTTTGACGAGCTGTGTGGCTAAATTTTGCGTAGCCAAGAGGGTTTTATCCAGCTCTTTTTCATTTTTTATTCCTTGATTAAAAAACAAGGTCACTTGGTCTGAAGTCAGTGTAATTCCAGCTTCTTTGAGGGTCGCAGCCAACGGTGTTTTGAGTTGATCTTCCCCAGAGAGCAGGGAATGTTGCAGGGCCATCAGGTTTCCAAATAGAACGGTATAATGGCCGGCCTGATCCCCCGCCTTGGACATTAAGGCTTTGACTGTTTTTGCATCGAAAACCAGGCTAGACAGAGACCGAACACCCAAACTTGAAGACAGTTCGTGGCTTAGTAGTTCTGCGGTTTGTGCCAGCGTGTGCCGAATGTCAATGTTGGTTTCAACTCCGTTTTTTTCTCCGAGTTTACCAATTGATTTGACAAGATCTCTCAAAGCCAAACGGTTTTCAGGAGAAAAATTTTGCACCATAACCGCATCTTCATAAGACCCTTTGGCCAGATTTTGAATCAATGTTTCTCCAAATTCTGGAGATCCGGAAGCGTTAATAGTCGATTCTAATTTTTCTATAAAGAGTTTCGAAATGGGGTCGGCATGGTTCAAAATTCCGTTGTCATAGAGCGACTGAAGGGCCTGTTTCGCCGGAGAAGAAACAAGATCAAACACTGTCACAGACTGAGCGGCCCTTGGCGCAACAGCTGTCGTTGAAGAGGTCACCTCGGATGACTCAAACACGGCTTTGCTTTTTCTAAGAAGGGTTCTCAGTGTTGAGGCGGTGTTTTTAATCAAAGAAACGGTGGCCGTCTTGGTTTTTTCAACCGCGACGCTCACCATTCCAGGGGGAACATTGGCTGTTCCTTTTTGTTGCACGCCGCCCGCAGAGGCCGGTTGCGCTTTAGCGGCATTTTGTAACAGCGCACTGACATTCATGCGGGCTTCCCAAACAAGTGTGCTTTTTGTCCCATTAAGGCATTGGCAATCTGCTCGCATTTGTTTAAAAACGACATCATAAAACTGTCATCCACAGGGCGATCGTTCATTTTGAGCGCCATATTTGCAATAGAGAAATGATACTGCAACTTTTGAAATCCTGTTTGCTCAATCAACATCAATTCGTCTGGTTTAAGAGAAAGGACAAAAAAACCGCCCGTTGTCATTCCCTTATTTGTCACGATCATCGACGAGAAATGGCCCGCTAATGTCATCTGTATTGACTCAGACAAGGTAGTCAACATTTTTTTTGTTGCTTCGGTCAACTCAACCGACTTTTTCCCCGCCTCGGGCTGCATGAAAAAGCCCTGGCGTTGCAGGAGAAGTCGGTTCATATCTATTTGAACAGGCCGGGTTTCCATTAGTAGAACTTAAATGAAAGGGCTGCGGCTAAAATGGCAAAATAACCCAACAAGTGCACCATAATTGGAAAAGTAGGGGCCAAGGCATCTTTAAAAATATCCCCGATAGCATTGGTAAAAATAGAGGCCACAAATTCTGAGCTTTGGATATTTCCATTGCGTTCAATCTGTTTTTTACATCCACGCCACAATGCCCCACAATAATTAAACACATGCCCAAAAATAAAACCTAAAATAATACTGGTGACCATCAGGCCCATTCCCCCCCGTGTTTTATCTATCCATGTGGTGATAATGGGTAAAATAAACACCATCACAATGGGGATCGTTGCACGCCGAAAGGTAACTCTAGAGGCCTTATCAATGAGGGTTTGATAGTCGGGCAAGGCGGTTCCGTCCCAAAGCCCCCGTGTCTGACTGCATTGCCTACGAATGTCTTCCGTCATCGTTCGAGAAATGGCTTGTACACCCATAATGACCCCGCCAATAAGCAGAAAACAAGAAAAAGCTCCTAAAATAATGCCGCCCCACGTAGACGGGCGAATGATGTACAAATCAAACATTTGCGCAATATGCGTAGCATCCATTTGAGGAAGCCCCATGGGGGTATGTAAATGGACATAAAAATACAGTCGAAACAAATAAACTGTGCTTAATAATAACCCTGTAATAGAGCCGGATGTAATCAAAAACGATTTAATCATCGCCGATGCGAGGGTTCCATCCGAATCCATTTTTTCTGCCGTTTTTATGACCTCAGGCGAAAAGGACAACATCACCACACACCCTTTGAGTGTGTCTGCAACAGGGGCAAATCCTCCTAGCATCATAATGGCGGGAAAAATGGACAGCATCCCGACAGACATCAACCCTAAATGATAAATACCTATATAAAACGTGGATGGATTCATAAAGTAACCCAATTGAGTCCCCAGCATCACACTGATGCCTAGAATAGGAACCCAGGCGGCAAAAATGGCGTGGGCGAACCCCGAAAAAAATCCATTAATCGCATGCACTTTATGAGCCTCGGTGACGCTTTTCAAAAAAGGTGAAGCAGGTGCAATCCACATTAAAACCCCGATCAATAGAATAAAATTCAACCCCAATCCCAAGGCAGAAAACTCAGAAAAAGTTGCGGGCAAAAGAGCGCTCAAAATCCAAGCAAATAGGGTAACAATAGGCAAGACCACCCCTGTTTTATTCAAAACAAAGGAAATTCTCAACAGAGGAAAAATCACGAGACATGCACTTACCCCCACACACACTATCCATAGGGGTTCAATGAAGGTAAAACAAAGCACTTGCGGACTTAACACCGTACTGAGTCCAGCAATATGAATAAACCGAATGCAGGCCGCCATCGAAACGCTAAACATCAAGGTGTATCCAAGAACCCCTGAAATGCTAATCATGCTCAGAAAATCGCCCACCATGTCAGCAATAGAAGCGGGATTCCTGAGGTCATCTTCTGGAAGATCATATTCAGTACGCCCTGTGACATCTGCACTTAAATCGGCCGCCTTGGCAAAGACCCCTGAACATAATCGGGAATAAAACATATAAAAAGCACAAGAAAAACAAGGTGCCATGAGGCTAAAAATGATCTGCAAATTGGTAAAAACAGGGGTAACTGAAATGGTATAAAACCACAGTGTCAGTGTCATTAAAATAATACCGGCGACACCAAACCCTCCGGCCAAGGGCCCTAAAAATACGATCCTTCTGGCCTCGTCTGGGTGGTGCTCAACCCTAAACAAGGCCAGTTTAAGAGATCGGCATAAAATCGAGTTGAGATAGAACTCGGTCAGAATCGGCACGAATAGCCCTAAAACCAACCCCATAGGGATCAGAATTGTTCTGTATTCAACCAAATGAAATTTATCTAACACAATCAAAGACAAAATAAGCGAAAAAACAAGAAAAAAAGCGCGGTATTGTTTTTGTAAATATCTCCGCGTTCCGGTGTAAATAAAGGTGGTCAGGGTTTCGGGTGCCTCTTCTAAAACAGGGGGCTTTAGAAAAAAGTACCAAAGGCTCAAACTCAGCACAACAGAAAAAAAACCCACGATTACAGGAATAAAAAAAACCCATTCAAACATCGATGACCTCCACTATCCGCCTCTGGGTGATATTCTATATCTTCCCTTAAATTTCTTTAAAGTAACCCCATACACATTAAATAAATCCATAATCTGAGGGAAGTACATTTTTTCAAGAGCGTTCAGTAATTCAAAGACACTCATGTCTGGCAGTCGAATGTTGAGAATGATGCTATTTCTGTCCTTATCTTTAAAAAATAAAAATATTTACAATACATAACGAAGCATGTAAGATATTTCCAAAAGCTACAGGGCAATCCTTCCTTCACGGCGCACCAACAATGGTCCCGGCCTTAAGAAGGGAGGTGATTCAAGATGAAAATAGACCTCCTAATAATAATAGCCAAGATCGTACTCTTGGCTATTAAATTAGTCCTAATCTTGAGTAGACCCCCAGGTTAGGTTTAAGTTCAGGCAGTTTCGTAGCTTCTGTCTGAACACTGTACACTTAGAAGTGTAGTACCCGTACTCAGGACTTGTCAAACTTTTTTTGTAAATACCTATGACAAGTCGAGCATTTGTGTGTCGCCAAAATAATTCACCGTTTTAGCCTCTGTGAGATCACCTTGTGCTCACATCAACGCTGCACCAAGTGGCCAGCTTAACGCTTGATTCAGCAGATCTCTTGCATTTGATTTCTGCATAAAAT
>JAHFDB010000060.1 GCA_023249195.1 bacterium
TAACAGGCTTTCCGATCTGCGGCTTTATCCAAGGATGTTCTAAAAGTTTTACTACCGAAGCCCTGTCATCTGGATTCACCCTCAAACACTTCCATACAAAATCCGCCCAAGGTTCCCCTTTTAATTTCAAGCAACTCTCTATTACCCTTTTGTGATCTTTTTTAGAAATCTTTCCCGTTTCATCCGGCTCAACTTGTCTATTTGTCATCATTTCGTACACGAGAATCCCTAAGCTCCAAATATCAATGCGCCTATCATAGGGTTTTCCCCTTACTATTTCGGGGGCAATCATCCCGGGGGTACCCATGACACCCGCCAGGTCCCCTTCAGGGGCAGCAAATCCAAAATCGGTTACATGTACTACACCTTCTTGATCCACCACAACATTATCTAACTTCAAATCTCGATGCACAATTCCTTGCTCATTCATGTCCCTTACTGCAGTTAGAATTGCCGCAATGATTCTAGGGGGATTATGTCTTGTCTGATCAGGATCGTTCAACAATTCGGGTAATCTATCTATCACGGCCCCCTCACCCCCTAATGCATATGGCATATAGGCCTTCAGTATTTTGTTTGTGTAGGTGTGAGCACAGTGCACTGTATTAAAAAGAGGACGTACAACATGCCGTGATTCTGACGCACAAGCAAACTGCATAGCCAGCTCTTTTTCTAAGCCCGCTACGAAACCTTCACCAGTTTTACCGATTTGGACCATACGCATTCCAACTCTCACCCGATGGCCTTGCCGACAGTCGTCGGACCCATAATGTAATACGGCTACCTGAAAGGTGGCCTGTCCACCATGTGCATCTTTTTCTTTACGTTCTTCAGTCCTAATCGCCCAATTTAGCCTCGTTTTTGCTCTGAGCGGTTGATGGGTCAAATAGATAGTTGCAATTTTATTTCCCTTGGGGTCTCGATAGATGAGTTGGGTTGCCATTTTTTTTGATACTGTCTGTTTCTGCGATCGATCTCTTACCATTTTAAGTCTGACGCCCGTAAGACCTTTCGAATCAAGAAAGCTTAGAAAGCCTGAAATATCGGTATCATGTCGTGGGGAAAAGTCTGAGGCAGGTGTCACTTGCCCCGAAGAAGCGGTTGCAGTGCCACAACCACTGTCTGGAGTGTGACTCATGCGAGGAGCCTCAAACGGTGGCCAAGCTATAGGGACCATGCGGACACTCTTTGCCATAGCTGTGGATATCGGCATCCCTTGGACAGCCAATAGAGCCCCTTTTTCAGGATGTACGCGACTTCTCTTCGGACAAAAAGGACACCGAGGGCTTGTTTGTGGGATGTGAGCGGTTCTGACCATTTTCTTCTCCAATTAAGTACTTTTTATTCTTAAGTAAACCTATTGTCGAAAAAAACGGCTATAAAATTTCACCCGACACCCACACATCCTCGCCCAGCACCTTGAACTTGGGATTCAAAAGTTGCGAAACTTCGGCCAAAGTGAGCTTGCTTTTCCCTGAAAAAACAGAAATATCGTCTTTCCCTCCCAAAATTTTGGGGGCGATAAAAAAATGGGCGAAATCAACCGCATGTTGCTCTAGGGCCGACGTAAATACTTTGGAACCACCCTCAATAAGAATACTGCATATGCCTTGTTGATATAACTTTTCAAGAAGCAGCCTCCAGTTAAAATGTCCGTTTTCTAGGGGCACCATGTCAGGCCTTACAACGATCGCAGAAAACCTCGGCGTAATCAGGCATTGGGGATCTAAAATAATTTTGGTGGGATTTCGAAATCCTGATTCTAACAGCCCAAAACGCACATCCAAAGAAGGATCGTCCGCTAAAACGGTACCTGCGCCCACCAAAATAGCATCATGCTCACGGCGAATAAGATGGACTTGTTTTTGACTTTCAGGACCTGTTATATATTTACTGACTCCATTAGAAAGGGCTATTTTTCCATCAAGGCTAATGCCTGCTTTTAGGGTGACATAGGGAAGATTTTGTTGCATATTTTTAAAAAAAACAGCATTCAGGCGCCGCGCCTCTTCTTTTAAAAGCCCTGATCGGACCTTTATACCTGCATTTTCAAGGATTTTTCCTGCAGGCGCCATATTCACCTTCGGATTGGGGTCATCGACCGCATAAACCACTTCAGACACCTCTGCGGCGATTAGAGCTTTGACACAAGGTGGCGTACGGCCATAGTGGGTACAAGGCTCTAAATTGACAAAAACGGTGGATCCTTTAGCCGCTTCCCCTGCCGCACTGAGTGCCATCACTTCCGCGTGTGGTTGCCCATGGCCTTGATGTACACCATAAGCGATAACAACGCCATTTTGTACCACAGCTGCCGCTGTAACAGGGTTAGGAGACGTCTTCCCTTTTTGGGCTTTGGCTTTCTCTAAAAGAAGCGCCATTAACTCGGTTTCTTGAGAGGTAAACAGGTTATTTTCCTTTGCTAACAATCAGATGGACAGACTTTCCAGGCTCAATTCTAGTATTAGCAGAAGGGGTTTGGCTTAAAATCATTCCTTTAGGTTTTTCCGAAAAGATTTCCTCATAGACATTGAATGTAACCCCTTCTTCTAGGGTTTGGGTGGCTTCTTCTAGGGTTTTTCCTACAAAATCTGGAACCGTAATTTGAGTGGGGCCCTTGGACACAAAAAGCAGGACCAATCGGTCTTGTTTGACCGCCTTTCCACTTTGAGGATTGGAGTCAATCACATAGTCCTTGGGCATATCCGGGTGCATACGATAGCCCCCCACTTCACTTTTAAAGTGATTTTTCTCAAGAAGCAGTTGAGCATCTTTGACTGGAAGCCCTACCAGATTGGGCACCATTTTGTCAGGCGAATGCGTACCTGAAACACTGTAGAGAAAATAGCCCATACCTATAACCGCTACCACTCCCCCTATTTTACCCCAGTCACTGATCCATTTTTTGACTTTTCTCACTCGTGATTCTCTGATCGCATGTTTAAGCTCTTCTTCGATGCTCGTTTCGTCTTCGTCAGTGGTTTCAAAAAAAGTAGGCCCCTGCCCTTTTTGATAACTTTTCACCAATTGTTCGAAACTCGAAAATCGTTTTTTAACGCTTTTTTCAATACACACATGCACCAAGGGCCCTAATTTATCAGGAATATTGTGGGTGACCTTTTGAAAGGGAGTCGGTTCCTTGAGAAGTTCTTTTCTAAATTTATCGATTTTATTGGTGTATTTATAGGGCCACTGATGAGAAAAAAACACATATAGCAACATCCCAAAAGCGTAAATATCAGAAACGCCCGTAAACTCTTGTTTTTGAATAAATTCTGGCGGATAAAAAATGCAATCATCTACCACACTCAAATGTGGCCATTGATGCTTTAAAATATTGATAGGAAGCCCAATACGGGTAAGTCGAATATGCGTTCCCGCAGGATCGACAAATAAATTATGCACCGTAATGCAGCCACACTGTATTTTTTTTGATTCTAAAACCAAGAGTACGTTTAAGATTTGCGAGGCCAATTTCCACAACGAACTATAGGTATAAGCCGCTTCACTTTTCAAATATTCTTCTAAGGGAATCAAATCTCCCAATTGGAAGGTTTCCGCAAACCCTGTTTCATGAATGGTGTAAAAGCTCGTCCCATCGGAATAGTAATCGATCAAAGAAAGTATATGGGCATGCTTGATAAAACTGAGGCTTTCTGAAAGATCGATCAACTCTTTAATAATTGCAGGGTTTAAAAACTCTGCTTTATATTCCCAAATAAACACTTGTCGACCCGACAAACACACTTTTCCCAGGTAAAAATAGGATAAAACATCCTCTGCTATTCTTTCTCCTATCTCATACTTTCCCTTTAGCAATTCTGCGCTCATTGCGTCACCTGTTTTAGAATTGATTTTGCCATCGAGCGCGTCATCATATATCGGGGCATATCGAAAGGATCTTCGTGGATTTCAGTGGGTTTCGCTTTTAATGAGAATGCATAGCGATAGCCTGTTTTTTGAATGGTTGTTTTCGCAACAGGGCTCACCACCCCAAAGGGGTACACAAAATAGTTTATTTTAATACCCAGCTTGTTTTCTAAAATCTGTTTTGATCTCACAATTTCTTGATTAAAGCCTTTAGGGTCTTTTTGAGCAAATTTTTCTGTTAAAAACAGATGGTAAAACCCATGACATGCCATTCCACAGTGATCAACGAGGAGTTCCCTAAGTTGATCCCAGGTCATGGCATACCCAACATGGCTAATAATATTGGGATATATTGCAAAGATAGGCTGAATATGAGCAGGTTTAAGTACCGACTGATAGGCTTTGTACCCGCTGATATTTCCATCATCAATAATGATTAAGACATTTTTTGTACCTGTATAGTGTCCTGAATCAAATTGTTCTTGGGTCAAAAAACGCATGTGATGACTTTGAAGTGTGTCGATATGTTGTTTCAATTCTGTAAGACTAAAATCGGTATAAATCTTAGGTTTTCCTAAAAAAGTGTGGTAGCACAATACCGATACCTGGGCACCCCAAAGTGTGTTTGTTATGCCCATTATCGCCACTATCAACCAGAGTCCTCGATTCATTTGCCTATTCCTTAAAAAACGACTGATCCCAAGAGAACGACTCTGGCTCGCTTTCCTCAGGCGACACTTCTTTGGTAGAAGTGGGTAGAGCTTGCGACGGATCTTCCTCTGGAACAGGTTCGGATGCAGGTCTTTTAAAAATAGAGTCGTAAATACGATTAAAGACATTTTCTGAAATAGGCAGAGGATCGATCTGTGTATTTAGAATTTGATTTCTCATGGCCTCTGGCAAATAATCGATAATTTGATTTCTCAATTCTTCTTCTGTTTTTGAAAGCACAAAGGCTGCCATTTGCAATTTCTGATCCGCTAAAATAGCCGCCACTTCAATCGGGGTTCTGAATGTAGGATCTCGTTCTTCCGGCATCTCCATAGGTTTGGTTTGTACCGTCTGTATCTTCTCTTTGGGCTTTTTCTCAGGTTCTTCATCAAAGAAAGAAAAATTTTCCGACTCTTGAGGCAGAGCCATGGGTTCCTCTTCTTCTGGAGTGGGCACGGTGTCTTGCGGAGCCTCAATAGGACCTCTCATTTCTTCTGCTAGGCGTATAACCTCTTCGATCAGTTCAAATTTTTCCTGTTGAGACACGGTCGGCATATCCCCAATCATCGACGTTAATTCAGACGCAGACTCGGGGGATAGTCGGCTAAGGACATCTTTTGTTCTGTCCCCTAATAGGGACAATATCACTTGTGCTTTTTCTTTTCCTGAAAGCATTTTAGGTTTTTTCCTCGTGAAGCCATTTTTCGATTATTTCAGCCAATACCTCGGGCTCTTGCGCGGCAATGGATTGAATCTGCTCAATTTGTTTTTTCCCGTCCATTTCTTCTTTAAGTTCGGTAAAATTAGACAGATCTTCTGGTTCTTCTTCTTCATTCAGCGCAGCTAGTTTTTTCTTAAAAAATCGATAGATCCATCGAATCCCAAAAAAAGCTACCACAGCGCCTATCGGATATGGCAAATAGAGAAGCCCTCGCTTTGCCCATAGAAGAAGCTTTTGTTTAAGTTCTCTTTTGCGTTTTGCCGCTTCTCTGGCCACCTTAAAATCGGCCTTATTCAGTTGAATGGTATCTCGGCCTCTGACATACCCTGTAGCACTGGCAATGGTGTTGAAAATTTGTTTTTTCAAGAGAGGATCTAAATAAATATCGCTGCGTTGGTTATCAACGACGATGCTGATGGTAAGCCTTTTGATATCTACAATATCGCCGTTGGCTAAGGGGCCCAACTCAGAGCTAATCGCAATTTTAAAACTTTCTTCGGGAAGAATTCCCAATAATTGTTGAGTTGCCTTATCTTCTAAAGACTTTTCAAACCGCAATTTTACTTCTTGCCATTTTTTTATGTCTTCAAAATTAGGAATAATCGGATTTCCCAAGGCCGTTTCAGGCCGAACATTTTGAGAGGGTTTTTTCTCTTTTAGAATCCCTGCTTCTTTGGCTGCCATTCTTTCAAAAATACCGTTGGAGAGCACCTTTCCCTCTGTGTCAATGACCGATACGTTTTCAGGCTGCAAATTTTCTACAGCATTCGCTACCAACTGAATAATACTAAAAACCACATCGTCGGTCAGTTCTGTTCCAGGAATTTTACGCACTAAAATAGAGGCCGTCACTGGGGGCTGAGTCACAGAAAACAATCGCTGCTCTGGTAACACGATTTGAACCTTGCAATTCTCGATCATTTCAAACTGAGAAATGGCTTTTTCAAGCTCGCCAGAAAGGGCTCGAACAAACCGAATGCGCTTATCAAACTCGGTGACCCCTAGGGTTTGAGAACTGTCTAAAAGGGCATATCCCCTAGCCGCCCCTTCTGGAAGACCCTTCATCGCCAGTAAATTTCGGGCATCCTCAATGCGGGTATCGTCTACTGAAATCACATAGTTTTTTCCACTCTGTTCGCTATTGAAAGGAATATTGAGTAAACTAAGCTCTTTTAATACCCCCGTCGCTTGGTCAGCAGGAATGGTATAAAGCTTGGCATATTTGATTTTTCTGTTTTTCTTTATTTTTTTGGGAAGATCATTACTGGCTGACTGCGACATTCCAGGAAATCGTTTTGCCAGAGACGGGTCTTTTTTGTTGAATTGAAAAAAACCATAGACAGCACCCCCTATAACCGCAATAGCCACAAGCCCAACAATAAGCGTACGAAGCCCAGATCTGGGAGGAGGCGCTGCCTCAGCGTGCTCGTCTAGTTCCTCTAAATTTTCTTGATTATCGTAATCGGTTTCAGCCATTCATATTATTATACCTGCATATTTTGAATTTCTTTAAAGGTTTGGGTGACTTGGTTTACCAAGGTCATTGAAAAAGACAGTGCCACGCTTAATTTTGTTTTTAACAAGGTCAGCTCTTCTAAGGATGCTTTCCCTTGTATGAAATCCACCATCATGCTGTCACTTTTCTCTTCCAAGCCACTCACCATTTCAAAGAAATCAACGGCCTTATCCAAAAACAGTTGAAAAGGCGTCACATCCCGTTGAATGGGGTTAACGCCCACTTCGTTCACTGTCTTTGGGGTTAAAGGCCGGTTTGCAGCACGCAGTGTTCCTCTGTTTTGTGGTTGCGCCTGGGCCAAAAATGCAGTCGGATCTGGGGGCGTAAAAACCCGAGCGGGGCCTTGATAGGGCACGGCCCCTGGATTTTTATTGCCCGCCATCGCTATTTTATCTTCAGGCAACAGTTTGCTCATCATAGAGGTTGCCGTTTCTCCTTTCGGAAATACAGACGGCGATGCAAATGTCTCTTCAGCGACTTCTCCAGGTGCACCTTCGCCTTCTGACGCCTGTAGCTCCTCCATAGATGCCTTTTTCTTTTTTATTTGATCAATAGCTTCTCCCTGGCTTATTTCTGCTGCGTGGGCTGCGACAACGTTCTCCGCTTGAATTGCAGTAAGCGGCATAGCCGGAGAATAGGCTTGCTTTTGAACCGCCTCTTTTAACGCGGACTCAAAAGCCTGAGTATGCGGATCGCCTGCAAACCTCTTAATGGGTGTAATGGCTGTGACCGGAGCTGTACGTGACACTTCTTGAATGGCCATTTTTGTTACCTCCTTACTTTAAGGTATCTATCGTAGACTGATACAAAGACCGGGCCGTTTTAAGACATGTTGTGTTTCCTTCGAACATATAGTTTGTATAGGTCAAATCTGTCATCTCTTCGATCAGATTGACATTGGGCAATTCTGTAAATCCTGTTTCATCTAAGTTAGCAACCTCTGCATCTGAATAAGCAGGTTTTCGTCTGTCCGTATTAATAGCCGTCACTCTGACACCCCCTGCATAAGATTCCAAGACCGGATATTTTCTACGGTAGGGTTCTGAGGTCTCTTCAACTTTCATCGTGGACACGTTTCCTACATTTTCAGCAATGACAGCTAATTTAATTTTCTGGGCCATCATGCCTGTCGTACTGGTTTTCATAATTGTTCCTAAGGTTTGAATCTGTGCATGAAGACCCGTTGTCCA
>JAHFDB010000012.1 GCA_023249195.1 bacterium
ACTCAGGCAAAATATCTTCTAGTGTCTCTACAGAAATAAGTTCATTTTTCATGAGTGTGTCCTTGGATGTGCTTTAAGATAGCTGCCCAAAATTCCATTAATAAATTTTGCAGATTCCTGGTTTGAATATTTTTTCACAATTTCGATGGCTTCATTTAGAATCACATTTTCGTGTAAATCTGTATAATTAAGCTCATAAAAAGCCAATCTCAAGACATTTTTGTCAATGGGATTTATTCTAGAAATATCCCAATCAATGGCATATTCTTTGATCAGGCTATCTAACACTTCTTTATTATCCCAGACATTTTTTGAGAGAGTCGTTGCCCATTCTTTGACCTCCACTCCGTAAGAAGACTCTTGTATAAACTGAACCAAAATAGGGTCAATCTCTTCATTTCTGATATCCGCTTGATACAGTGTTTGCATGGCCAATTTTCTACCTGTATGTCGACGTCCCATTATCGGGTTTCTTTTTCTACGGCAGGTTTAGAAAGAAATTCTTTATCTACAAAACTTGTATCAAACTGACCACTGATAAACTTAGGATGACGCAATACCTGCAAGTGAAATGGAATGGTCGTTGCAACACCACTAATCACAAATTCATCAAGGGCTCGAATGGCTCTGGCAATGGCTTCTGATCGGTCTTTTCCCCACACAATCAGTTTTCCTAATAGTGAGTCGTAATGGGAAGGAACAACATACCCAGGATAAATATGCGTATCTACTCGAACACCTATACCCCCGGGAGGTAAAAACAAGTCAATGCGACCTGGACTGGGTGCAAAGTTCTTAGTGTGGTCTTCTGCATTAATTCTCAATTCGATACAATGTCCAGAAAATGTAATGTCTTTTTGTTTAAAATCCATTCTTTTTGTTGCTGCAATTTGAATTTGTTCTTTGACCAAGTCCATCGATGTAACAACCTCCGTTACGGGGTGCTCAACCTGAATTCGGGTATTCATTTCCATGAAGTAAAAATTTTTGTGCTTGTCGACTAAAAATTCAATAGTCCCTACCCCTTCATATTTGAGTGATGAAGCCGCTTTAACTGCAGCATCCCCCATTCTTTTTCTAAGTTTCTCGTTGAGTATCGGAGAGGGTGATTCTTCAATCAGCTTTTGATGTCGTCTTTGAACGGTACAATCGCGTTCTCCCAAATGAACCGCATTTCCTCGACTGTCAGACATTACCTGAATTTCGACGTGACGGGGTTCTTCAATAAATTTTTCTATATAAATATCGCCATTTCCAAAGGCCGATCTTGCCTCATTAACCGCCATTTGATACAGCTCTTTTAACTGTGATTTGTCGGTGACAATGCGCATGCCTTTTCCGCCTCCGCCGGCTGAGGCCTTAATCATCAGTGGCAACCCTGTTGCTTCCGCAATGGCATCGAGTTCCGATTCTGAATCAACAAGGCCATCTGAACCTGGAACCGTGGGCACCTTGAACCTTTTCATCGTTTTTTTTGCCTGGCTTTTATTCCCCATCATTCGAATATTCTCTGGAGAAGCCCCAATAAAGACTATTTTATTGGCATTACACACCTCTGAAAAATAGGCGTTTTCTGACAAAAATCCATACCCTGGATGAATGGCCTCTGCCCCAGATACTTCAGCTGCTGCAATGATAGCCGGTATATTGAGATAGCTTTTGTTAGGCGCGGCAGGACCAATGCAAATAGACTCATCCGCAAGCCTGACATGCAAAGACTCTTTGTCGGCTTCTGAGTAAACCGCCACAGATTTGATGCCCAATTCTTTACAGGCACGTATAATACGAATGGCAATTTCACCCCGATTGGCAATTAAAATCTTGTTAAACACTACACGCTCCTTTACTTAGGGACCTGCTAAGCATAATCAAAAATTAGACAATTGTTAAGGGAAGGTCTGTTTTGTATAGTGATACCATGAGATGTGTTTCTTACGCCAATGGTGTTTTTATTCCAAGCTCAGAAGTTTCTTTATCCGTTACGATACTCATTACGGAAGGCCTTCCGTGTCTGTCTGTCTAGGTATTCAATGAACTGCGTTTTAACCCTTATTGCAAACCCCTCTATCGAATCTCTGAGCCCCTCCATAGAAAAAGAGTGTCTTGATTTTTTATCCCAAAACAAATGCGGCTTTACATCTAGCCAAGTTTTAGATTCAGATATCGCCATGGATTATTTTTTCACTTCCGATGCCGCTGGCTCTCTGGGTGATCTTCGATTGCAGATATCCGATTTTTTTACACATGCACCTTTTGATGTGGCTATTCAACCCATTTCTCATCGTAGAAAAAAAATGCTTATTTCGGACATGGACTCCACTGTCATTGGGCAAGAATGCATCGATGAATTAGCCGATGAGTGTGGCCTCAAAAACCAAGTATCTGCAATAACAGAAAGAGCCATGAGAGGCGAGCTAGAGTTTGAATCTGCCCTTATTGAGCGTATTTCTCTCCTAAAGGGGCTTCCTGAAACCTGTTTAAATAAAGTTTTCGAAGAAAAAATCACAGTTAACCCAGGGGCTGAACTACTGGTTCGGACAATGGCCGCACATGGGGCGCATTGCTTGCTTGTTTCTGGAGGGTTTAATTTCTTCACCGAACGTATTGCTACTCGATTAGGCTTTCATTCTCAGCATGCCAATACACTTTTGACAGACAATGGTCTTTTAACAGGCAAGGTGGGGCTTCCTATCTTAGGTAAAGAGGCCAAACTCACCGCATTAAATACCTATGCATCGCAATTACATATTTTAACGGAGGACGTTGTTGCTCTTGGGGATGGGGCCAATGATTTACCCATGATTGAAGCCGCTGGGTTGGGAATAGCCTACTATGCCAAGCCTCAAGTTGCCATAAAAGCCCATGTCTCCCTTCGCTATACAGATCTTAGGTCTGTGCTGTATATTCAAGGATATTCAAAATCACATTTTTTTGGAGGAGTCTTTTTATGATCGGTACAACAGAGTTGATCGTTATTGTATTAGTCGTTTTTGTTCTGTTTGGTTCTTCTGCCATTCCCAAATTTGCAAAATCGTTGGGCCAGGCTAAATCCGAGTTTGAAAAAGGCCTCAAAGAAGGCCGAGAAGAGTCTAAAAAAGAAGATAAAAAGGATGATGCTCCTGCTTAAATTTTAAAGAATGACCGTTCTTTTCGCATGTCTACACAGATACCAATTGCCATGTGAAAGCTGATCTTCCATAACGGTAAGTTTGAGGTTTGGTTGAAGAATAACCGTTTCAAACAATGCGTCTAGTTTTTTTGTATTCTCTTTTTGAATCGTTTTGTAAAAGACAATGTCTTCGCCTTGGTGTACCTCAGATTGATTCCAAAGTTCAAATTCTTTCGCCCCCCATAGCCCCTCTGTTTTGAGTTCGTTTATAGGGAAATGCGCTTCCAGGTTGGCATAATAACTCACCTGCCCTACGGTGCCATGAAAGTCACAAAAAACAGTAAGAGGGACGGTTGATTTCAAACAAGAAAGTTGGGCCGCAAGCAAGCTGTTTTTTTGATATTCTGAATGTCGTATCAGTATCGATGGCCCAGATACCAGCAAAACACCCGTCACAATCGCATTAAATACCACTCCATATTTCAGTATTTTTTCTAGCTCTTGAGATTCTTGAAGTGTGGTTCCTACAAAAAGACAAAGCGGAATATACATCGCGGCTGTCCAATGTCCCCATACCTTGGTGGTAATACTCAGTATCAAGAAAGTAAAAAAGAAAATCATTCCGATACAAAGCAAGGCAAATGATTCTGTGCTCCATAGCCTTTTTCGTGTTTTATAAAGGGCCCATAATAGCACTGGAGATCCGTATAAAATTTGAACGCCTATAAAATCAAAAAAGAACTCAAAATAGTGGGTATTCCCTATGCGATGGGTGTGAAATAAAAAAGAGACCCAGTGATGGTCATAATTCCAAATCAACAGAGGCAAAAGAGTCACTATAAAAACACTCAAAGCACCCATAAAATGAAAAGAGTAGAGGTGTTTTCTTGTTTTTTTATTCCAGAATAAATACCCTAACATGCCGATTACAACAAGGACCATGGTGTATTTACTCAGGCATCCTAGCCCGGAAAAAAAAGCAATTGTATATAATAGCCTCTTTTTTTCCTCTTGAATAAACCTGATAAAAAAGTAAAGTGTACACGCACAAAACAACAGTAAGGGCTGCTCTACCTGCATCGTTAATCCAATAAAAAAATTATATGGAACAAGTCCAAATAAGAGTGTTGTCAGATGCGCCCTTTTTTTAGATCCTGTGATCAAAAGCGCTGTTCTATAGACAATCCAAAGTGTCCCCCCATAGAGGGTCAAGGAGGCCAGTCGAATAGCCAGTAAAGGGTCGTGAAAAAGAAAGATAAATCCCGAGTTAATCCACGCAATCATACCCGGATGGTCCACATAAGACAGCGCCACATGTTTTGCCCAAAGAAGATAATAGGCTTCATCTGCAGCTAGGGGCGTTAGAAAACTCAAAAGAATGCGCGCTAAACCCAGTAAAAAATAAGAGAATTTTATTTTCATAAATTAAAAAAAATCAATGCATTTTTCTTTCTTTATTATGTCGATATACCCTTTAAATATCAAGAGAGCATCTTTACTTAATTGAGCAGGAGATTTTATACCATGGACATTCATACAAGCTTTCTTTCAGGAACAACAGGTGGAAGTGGGATTGCACCCTCTGGGATTGAGAGTTCAGTCGATTCTGACAGCACCCTTCTCTCTCAGCAAATCTCTGGCTTTCAAAGTCAAATTGGGGATGCTTTGAAGCGTGTTCAGTCACGGATTGAACAAAAATCTTTTCTAGAAGCCGCTGCTGCTGCATCTGCAAACAAAACGCTTCTCTCTGGGCCTGTCATAGGAACATCACCCGCCTCACTGACTGCAGCATCTCCTCAAATTGAGTTCTCTCAAAGTTCAGATATGGAGCTTTTTTTAAACAAAGTCGATCCTCTTTTAAAAAACTTAGATGTTGTTCATTATTTTAAACTCACTGGCACTCAATTAGACCAGTGGGATACCCTCATGACGAATACTCACGACAAACTAGCTAAAAGTCAAAGTTCTGTGGACGCATGTGAAGCCCAAATAACAGCTGTTTTTCAAAGCAAAAAACCTGATATTGCATCCCTTTCCGATCTAAGAAAAGCCCTTTCGGAATCAAAAAAAGACATGCAATCGGTAAAAATGGATGCTTTTTTTTCTGCAAATGAACTCTTTCATCCTGACCAATTTTCTGGGCTTATTAAAATGGTCAAAGAAACGGTCTAGCCCAAATAGGTGCCGATTAAGAATTCATAGGGATACAGTGAGTGGTGTCCATCACTCCACTCGATTCCAACCGCATAATTACCCACTAATCGAATAGCATTAGGGGTGATTTTTTTTGAAGTTGCAACTGACTGAACCAAGATATTTCCTGTAAACTCCTCTACACAATGGGCGCATCGGCATCGTTGTCTAAGATCGAAACATTGAATCACAGTATCGTTTTTTTCCTCTGTTTTTATAAGGATGCCTTTTCCCTCTACCCATTCAATAACAGGCTTTAAATTTTTTCCATATTGAATTTTACTTACTTCCCTCGCCACCGAGTCAGCAAGTTTCTGAAAAAGGGTTGCAACAATGGATTTTGGCTCACTAATGACAATCGGGGTCCCCGAATCTCCCGCCTGGGAAACAGGGGCTGTAACGGGAAACTCAAACGTTGTCTTAAATCCAAATTCCCTTACCAACTTTTCTAAAGCACCTTTCCCATATATGGTGTGTTTTTTATCACAGGCATCACAAAGGAAGTAGCTCATGTTTTCTACAACAGCAATCGTTGGAACCTTGAGTGAGTCAAACATATAAATACCTTTGATCACGTCTACAAAACTAATCATTTGCGGAGTCGTCACCATCACGCTTGCAGTAATCGGAATGAGTTGTGCCAAGGTAAGCTGAACATCTCCCGTACCTGGAGGCATATCCACAATAAGATAGTCCAACTCGCCCCATTGTGTTTGTGTTAAAAGCTGATTGATTACCTGCGATACCATAGGCCCCCTCATCATTGCCGGTGAGTTTGCCTTAGCTTGCTCAATATAGCCGAAGGACATTAATTTTACACCTCGATTTTCAAGCGGTGAAATAAAGTGACCATCTGTCAGTAATTGAGGATCTTCAACAGAAACCATTGTTGGCAGACTTGGGCCATAGATATCGGCATCAAATATACCCACTTTCGCGCCCGATAACGCCAATGAATAGGCTAAGTTGACAGCGACAGTCGATTTCCCCACGCCCCCCTTACAGCTCGCTACGGCTACAATGGCGGAGACATGCTCAAGCCCCTTTGACATCGGCACAAGGCCTTGTTGCGGCTTTGACGAGAGAAGCGATATGTCTATTTCTCTGACCCAATCAAGTTTTTTTACCGCCGAAAACGCCTCTTTTTTGAACTCGTCTTTGACAGGGCATGCAGGGGTTGTGAGATGAATCTCAAAGGCCACATCCCCATTTTCAGAAACGGTTAAATTTCTTATAAATCCTAAACTTACGATATCTCTTCCTAGATCCGGGTCTATAATGCCACTTAGGGCGGCTAAAACCTGCGATTTTTTCTCTGTGGACATAAATAAATTCCTTTTGTCTTTTTCGTTTTTTGAGTATGATATAATATGGTAATGAGAAAAAACTATACTGCATCTTTACTTAAAATCACATTCCTTTTTTTGGGAGTTTTTTCCTCGTGTCTCATTGCTGATCCCGAATGGTCCATATTAACTCCAACAAAATGGCTTGTGGCCTCTAAAGATGTCACTGTGGACGATTGCACCATTCCTCTTATGGTCCGAAGCAAGCGCAATGTTGCCAAAAGTGCCACCTATAATATTATGACTTTGGGAAGCACGTCCTTTTCCAATGCAGCAAATAGCCCCTTACTTGTAAGCACCTACCCCTCCTGCACGGCTTTTTCAGATACAGATATTGACGGAGATGGTATTTTCAAAATTGATCAAATTCCTTTAGAAATGAATGCAGGAGAGTCCGATAAAAACCTCTTGGTTTTCGGAGACTCGGGCGCCCCGATCTTTGGATTTACAAGCGTTTTTGACAGAAAAGATGAGCCTGATAATATTTTAAAGTTTTCATTTTTATCCTCGGGAGGGTCTATTGTAAAAACATTACTCACATTCAATCAAGATGGCCGTATTGGAATTGGGACGAGTTTGCCCGTGGGAAGGTTCCACGTTTTTGGGGACATTAAAGCAAATGGTTTTTTGGGCACATTAAGAACACCCTCTAAAAAGCTATTTCTGTTTCAATGGGGCGCTCTAGACGGAAAGCTCTCGTTCAGAGATCGGGCTGGCAACAACCTTTGTTCTTCTCAGAGTTTTATAGGGAACAAAACCTTTGTTATTGAGCATCCCACAAAAAAAGAGTGTTATTTGGTCCATGCTACCCTTGAAGGCCCTGAAAATGCAGTCTTTTATCGTGGAGAGTCCCATCTTGTTCATGGGGAAGCTATTATTAAACTCCCTTCCTATTTTGAGGCTTTAACGGACATGCAAGGAAGAACTGTTCAACTTACTAAACTAGATGGGTTTGATAAAATTCAGATCAAGCATCAGAGGGGTTACTCTGTTTATAATGGAACACTTATAGTCGTTTCAGAAAAAAAAGATTCTGTTCAAAAATTTTTCTGGGAGATTAAAGCGCTTAGAAAAGGAATGAAGCCCATGCCTGTTGAGCCTTTAAAAAAAGACATCACAGTCAAGGGTTTTGGTCCTTACACCTACTATGAACAGGTCTTTTCAAGGAAATCATTATGACAAAAAGGCCTTTTTTTCTTTTTATTTGCTGTGTTTTTCTTTTGAACACACCGTTATTTCCTGCCTTTAATTTCAACCACCTGAACACTACAACGGGAAGTTTTTTCAACTTTTCCGCAGGTCAATTAGGCATTAAAACAGGCTCAGCGGCCAACACCCGCGGGGTTCTTGATATTAGAACAGACGGATCCCCACTTTTTTCAATCAAAGACAGTAATACGCATCAGTTTTTAATTAGATCAGACTTTATTCCCGGAGACACTTCCCAGGGAAAGCTTTATATTGTTACTCAGAATAACACCTTAAGAGACAAAGATGTTCTCTTAGGCTTTTCAAATACAGGGGTTGGCATGGGCGTAAAGAACCCCGTTGCTTCCTTAGAGGTGGGTGGCGACATCGTTATCTCAGGCACCTTCAGATCAACAGGCCCAAGCAACACAACTACCCTAGGCAGTTTTGAAAACGCAAGTCTGGGACCTGTTTCTTTTTCTGATACATCTGGGCATGTCTTGACAATGGACATGACAGGCGACGGAGCCGCTGATAAAACGTTTACCTTTACTGTGAAAGTGGATGGAACCAGTTATATTTATTCGAATCCGACAGTCAATGCTTCTGGAAAAACATTCATTATTCAGCATCCTTTAAAGCCCAATTCCTACCTTATTCATGGGGCTATCGAAGCGCCTGAAGCAGACGTTTTATACTGTGGACATGGACAACTCAAAAATGGGGCTGCTTTTATACCCCTTCCAGGCTATTTTTCAAAATTAACTAGGGAAGGATCCCCCACCATTCAACTTACAGCGTCCGATGGATTTGATCCTCTTTGTGTTCGCACTATTTCAGGAAAAATTATTCACAATGGCGGATTTCAGGTTTATTCTTCCAACACCCAGTCCCATCAAAAATTTGAGTGGGTCTTGAAAGCTACTCGGGCAGACATATCCCCATTAGAGTGTGAGCCGTTGAAAAAGAATGTGCGTATTAATGGTGTTGGGCCCTATACTTACGGAGTCAAAACAAAACCATGACCTATACAAAACTGTTTTTTACGCAATGCTGCGCTATTTTAGCACTCACCTGTTTATCTGTAGGTGTTTTTGCAACTAGCCGCACAGAATTTTTTAATAGCAAAAGTGGGATTCAAGTGGGGAGTGCTTTTGCTGTATCCCAAAATAGCTCCGTTATATTGAACGCATCTGTATCCAATTTAATGTCTGTCTATAGAACTACCCCTGTCGCACTCTTCACTATTATTAGTCCTAATAATAATGTGACAGGATCTCGTTCTGTTATCGCTTTTTCTGAGAATAGAACGATTGTGAATAAACAATCCGCTGCCTTCAATACTTTCGAAGAAAATGATAAAACAGGTCCCCAATTTTGGATTCAGGACACTTTTGCAAACGCCCTATCTAAAAGTTTTCTTGCTTTTTGGACACGTCAGTTGACTTTTGACAGTAAACCATTAATGACTTTATCTGGGCTTGGAACTCTTCATGTTTTTGGAAATAATCAAACTGAAGAAACCCCTCTTTCAATCACCCCAAAATGGCTTTTGCAAATTAACACTATTTCTGCGGCCTCTACCATAGCCGCAGATAATTTGACTACAGGCACGTCCAATGTGGTTGTCACGGGCACACTTATAGGCAATAACGGCGGAGACACCCAAACCTATTTTTGTAATCTTTCCACACCTAATTTTTATTACACAACCGCTGCATTTGATACAGGAACATCCACTTTGACTTTTAGAAAATTTAATAAATCAAAAAATGCCACAACAACCCCCTCTATCAGCATTGTTTTCACCTCTACCGCCAAAACATTTGTCATTGACCATCCTATCGATCATCGAAAGTATTTGGTTCATGCGGTTATTGAAGGGCCTGAAGTCAGGGTTTATTATCGGGGACATGCCACCCTTACAAAGGGCCATGCCAAGATTATTTTACCCTCCTACTTCGAAGCCTTAACCCAACAACAAGGCCGAGTGGTTGTGCTCACAAATACGTCGAGCGATACCCCCATAGCCGTTAAGTTGCAATCAGGAGAACGCATTTTAGCGGGCATTTTGCAGGTCATGTCACAAAAACCTTGTGACGATGGGTTTGATTGGGAAGTCCTTGCCATTCGCAAAGATACCCCGCCTTTAGTTGTTGAACCTAAAAAAGCCGATATTGAGGTAAAGGGAATGGGTCCTTACACCTATGTTATTCCGACCCCCCCTAAGAAAACCATTGTGAAAATGTCTCGATAATGATATGAAGCTCTTCCTCTTTGATTGTATAAGCTGGCATGGTGTAGACAACCTGATTAAAAGGTCTTAGCCAAACCCCTTTTTCTATTGCAAAATCTTGCAACCCAATCAGAGCAGAGGCGTCTTTAACTTCTATAACACCTGTTGCGCCCAAAACACGGGTCTCTTTTATCTTTTCTGAATACAGAGTACCCAGACCCACTTTCAGTTGGTTTTCTATGGCTGCAATTTTATTAAGATAGTCGCCTTCCTCAAAAAGCTGAATGCTTTTCAAGGCCACGCTGCAAGCCAAGGGATTCCCCATAAAGGTGGGGCCGTGCATCAGTGGAGGATTCCCATAAAAAGACTCAAATATATCGGAGGTTGTTAGTGTAGCCGCAAGCCCCAAATATCCCCCAGTAAGGGCCTTCCCCACTATAAGTATATCGGGAGAGACGCCTGCGTGATTACAGGCAAATAAAGCCCCTGTGCGGCCAAACCCTGTAGCAACCTCATCGGCAATAAGTAAAACATTGTACTTCTGGCATATTTTTTGGGCTTCACTCAGATAATGCTCTGAATAAATATTCAACCCACCAGCTGCTTGCAAAAGAGGTTCCAGTATCAATGCTGCAATGGAATGACCGTTAGAATCTAAGCACGTTTCCAGTTGATTCAAACTTTCCTGAAGGTTATTTTGAGCAGGGTTATGGATCGAATATGCGTTAAAAAAAGGTGAATACAGATGATGCATGCCCTCTTCTGAATCACTGACGGACATCGCCCCAAAGGTGTCTCCATGATAAGCCCTTTTTAAAGAAATAAACTGTTTTTTTTGTGGTTTTCCACAATTTCTCCAGTATTGAAGTGCTATTTTTAAGGCTACCTCTACAGCTACAGACCCACTGTCTGAAAAGAAAACGTGATTTAATCCTTCTGGGGTTATAGCCACCAATCTTGATGCAAGATCTTCCGCAGGTTGATGGGTAAGCCCTCCCAACATAAGATGGGATACTTTTTCAGATTGCGCATATAAAGCCCGATTTAATTCAGGGTGATTGTATCCATGTATGACACACCACCAAGACGAAATAGCATCGATGAGAACACTTCCGTTTTCCAAATAAAGTTTACACCCTCGTGCGTAAGCCACTTTTAAGGCAGGTGGGGCAGTCGCCATGTCTGTGTACGGATACCAGAGGGCCGTCTTCATTTTTTTTCTCGTACTTGTTTAAAAAATGCTGTTAAAATATCCGAACAATCTGTGAGCGGCAGATATTCCACGTTCAGGGTATGATTAAACAGTCCGGGTGTGAGCAAATTGATTCTAGACTGGACAGCTCCCCATTTAAAATCTAAAGCTCCAAAAACAAGACGCTCTATCCGTGCATGCAAAAGAGCCCCGGCACACATGGGACAAGGTTCAAGCGTACTATAAAGGGTATATCCGTCTAATCTCCATTTTTTTTCTTTTTTCATGACTTTTCTAAGCGCTAAAATTTCGGCATGGGCCATCCCATCATGATGACATTCTTTTAGATTATGGGCTTTGGACACAATCTTTTTTTGAGGATTGATTAATACAGCCCCAACTGGAACTTCGTTTTTTAAAAAAGCTTTTTGGGCCTCTTGATAGGCCAATTGGAGAAAATAATCATCTTCTATTCTTCTCAATTGAAATTGAGTTTTATTCCAGCGTTATTCTGACTTTCATCATGAGATATCTTGCCAAATTTAGCCTCGTAATCAGCGATGTTTATCTGGAGTAGCTGGGCGATTCTTTTTGCATTTCTCGGGCTTAAAACAATTCTTGAAAGCAGCTTTCCACGACCTTGTTGCAGATGCAAGAAAACAAAGTCCAGCATAAACTCTTCTTGACTGTAGTTTGAAATTGCCAAATTTGCATACTGCCCCGACTCTAGTGTTTCTGGAATATGAATCTGGATACTGGGTTGATCGTCTGTTTTTTGTGGTGATTCCATTACCTATACCCTCTCGATATACTCGTTAGATTCTGTATTGATCCGCACAACATCGCCTTCTTTAATAAATGCAGGGGCAAGAACAGTAAGCCCATTTTCCAATTCAATGGGTCTGAGCGAGCTTGATGCGGTTGCTTTTCGAATTTCTGGCGGAGCACTCGTGACTTTAATATCAACCGTTTTAGGCATATTAATTCCTACGGGGGTCCCTTGAAAAAAAGTCACCACGTAAGAGATCTCTTCTTTCAAATAGCTTTTGGCAGATCCAATAAGGTCCTCACTCAATGTGTATTGTTCAAAAGTGGCATTATCCATAAAGACAAACCCGTCTCCGTCTTTATAAAGAAATTGCATATCCTTCGATTCTAGGTCTGCTTTTTCCACCCGTTCACTCGACATAAATCTTTGCTCAAGATTCTTGCCTGTTTGAATGTTTTTGAGTTTGGTCTGCATGCAGGCGTTTCCCTTTCCTGGAGTGCGATGCATCGTCCAAGAAACACGAAAAAGTTCACCCTCAAGATTTAAGATCATACCTTCTCTAATTTGTGTTGCGTTAATGATCATGCTAGGGAAAGTCCTTTCAGTGAACAAAAATAAAAAATAGGCAGGTGTTATTATGAAATAGGCTGTCTTAATTCGCAATAGAGAAGTAAGTCGCCAAAGTTATGCGCTTCATATTTTATAGTTATGCACCTAGAGCAGTATGGTCTCTATCCCAGGCTCACAACTTACTAATTTCGCATCTGTTGTATATATCGTTTTCACCTTCGAAAAAACAAATGTCATCAATATGACCGACTGCGCAATCGGCAAATCCAGATCTTTTGAAAGCGTTGAAGCCAAGATAAGCTTTTCCTCACTGTCGCACCAAAAAACTTTACATACAGCAGAAATAGAGCCCAAAAGTATTTTTACACCTTGAAAATCAAGCTTTTCTTGTAAAGCAAGCCGATGCAGCTCAAGAAGCGTCACGCAACTTACCAAACACTGAGATTCTCCCTCTACTATGTTTTTCCAGACATCCATAGCTTTGGAATTACCCTCTAATAACCGTATAAAATATCCTGTGTCACACCCTATTTTCATCTTCATTCCTTAAATCACACAATCGTTCTAAAACATCTTCGGAAACATGTATATGTCCAGCAATATCCAAGACATTCTCTCCGCACTGAATCCGCGTTTTGTACTCCAGTGCCCTCTGAGTAGCCAAAGAAACAAAAGCAGATACGGAAAGCCCATCCCTCATAGCAACAGCCTTAATATCATTTCCAAGCTTCTCAGAAACATTTATGGTGATTCTCATCCAAAACCCTTTGTTATGCACACTAACAGAAGTTCTTATGATGCCATACTCACTCTAGTTCTTCAACATCCACCCTAATTATGCGCCAAACAAATCGTCGCAGATTACAAATATGCGTTTGACATGACAAGCCAAATACTTTAGCTTTACTCTTTAAACTATTAATATAAAAAAAAGGGGCGGAAATATGCATTCCAAACTTCGCTTATTCTTTATTCTCATTGGCTTATCCAGCTGTGTTTTTTCACAAAATAGGGTTTTTCTTGTTACTGATTATTTGAATCAAGTTAAACTCTACAACACGGGCATTCGCAGTTCACAGCACTCTCAAACGTCTTCACAGCTGCGTCTAAAAGAAGCCCATTTCTCTACGACCCCCGTGGCCTTTTCTTCCATAAAAATACTCTCCGACAAAAAAGAAACTCTTCAATCTTTTTTCATGGGGGAAGATTCTTTTTTTGCCAACACTTCTTTTGGGATCAGTACCACTACAGATTTTGGACTTAAAGCAAAACTTTACTATGCCGTTGATTACACCCATTTGCAAAATACTGGGTCTGTTCCTGTTACCTCTTACTTTGATACCAGCCCTGTCCTTGAAATTTCTCAATCATTACTTCGCAATTGGGGTGGTGAAGAAACGAAGGCTGAACAAAGCATCCTGGAGACTCAGATTCATGCTCAATTTCATATAGATGCCTTCGCTATAAAAAAACAACTTTCAGAAGCAGAGGGCAAGTATTGGGATCTGGTACTTGCCATTGAAAAAGTTAAGGTGCAACAAGAAGCGCTTGAACGTGCTGTTAAAATTAAAGACTGGAGCACACAGAGACAGACCTTACATCTTGCAGATGCCTCCGAAGGGCTTCAATCCAACGCCAATTTCACATTAAGGCGGCTAGAGTTCCAATCTTCTGTGGACGACTATAAAGCCAGTGTTCGCGCCTTTAATAAGGCCCGAGGTCTTCGATCTGACCATCTTGACGAAACATTAGATACATTAAACGAGACTAACGTCGATCACATTTCTTACCCGAAAAAGCCAGAAAAAAGAGAAGACTTAGTGGCATTGGAGTATGCACTTAAAATGTCAGAAAGCAATGCTGTTTTAAACAAAGAAAAACTCAAGGGCAGTTTGGAAATTTTTGGAAGTTTGTCCCTAAACCATAAGGGCACAGACCTTTCTCAAGCGCCTGCCTATGCCGCCTCTTTTGACCATCGAAGTATTGGCTTTGGAATTCAATATACGATGCTTCTCGACTCAGATGGATTAAGGGATGCTCAAAAAGGAGTTGAAGAAAAATATCTTTCAGAGTCTCTTCGATACCAAAATACTCTTTTTGAACAAGAGCAAGAGTGGGTTGACTTGATTCAGAAATTAGAAGCCGCTGAAAAACAATTGGAAATTTCAACCGCCATTGAATCTGCTCAAAAAGAGAAGTGGCTTTATGAACAAGATCGACATCGCAAAGGACGAAGTACGCTTTATCAGGTATTGTTGTTTGAGCAAGACTATATCGTTTCACAATTTACAAAAATTAAAATAAAGGCCGATATTTTAAATATGGTAGCCAAATTAAACCTCTATGGAACGTATAAGGGAGAAAGTAATCAATGAATCTTGCAGCGCTATCTATTAAAAGACCTATTTTTATTTCGTGTTTGGTTATTTTGATGTTGGCATTGGGCTATCTTTCTTTTAAAAAATTGCCTGTAGATCTTTTTCCCAATGTTACTTTTTCTGTGGTCACCGTGTCTACTCCCTACCCTGGGGCTGGGCCAAAAGAGGTTGAGGTTTTGGTTTCTAAGATCTTAGAAAATGAAATGAGCACTCTTCCCGGAATTATAACATTGAGATCTACAAACCAAGAAGGCTTAAGTGTGGTTATCGCCGAATTTAGCCTTGAGACCGACGTAAAATATGCAGAACAACAAATAAGAGACCGCGTTTCTTCTGCAAAATCAAAGCTTCCCAAAGACATTAAAGAGCCCACGGTACAACGTATTGATCCGGCAGACCAACCCATTCTTATGCTTGCGCTTTCTGCAAACTTGTCTGAAGAAGCCCTTTTTAGCCTCGCTGATCTTCAAATAAAGCCTAAACTTGAACAGGTCAACAATGTGGGGCTAGTCGAAATTACAGGGGGCCAAAAAAGAGAAATTCAGGTTGAACTTGATCAAAACAAATTAAGAAGTCACGACATTTCTGCAACCCGTGTCGTTACAGCCATTGCGTCTACTGGACAAAACATCCCTGCAGGAAAAGTGGATCGTCATAACTTAGAGGCCGTTATTAGAACCGTTGGAGAGTTTAAAACCCTAGAAGATATCTCTGCCACCGTTGTTAATTTTGTTGGAAATGACATACCCATAAAGGTTTCTGATATAGCCACTGTTCGAAATGGGCTAGAGGATGAAAAATCAAGAACCTTTTTAAATGGAAAAAAATCGATTTTAATCTCTGTTTATCGCCAATCTGGCTCTAATACCATCTCAGTTGTGAATGCCCTGAGAAAAAACATTGCAACGCTTAATAAGGATTATGCAATAGACCCCTCTAGACCTCATATTGAGATCGTAAGAGATGGGGCAAAAGCCATCAATATGAATGTAGAAGACGTAAAAGAATCCATTCTCCTTGGGATATTACTTACGATTGTGGTTGTTTACCTTTTTCTAGGAAATGGACGATCTACTTTTATTACTAGCCTTGCACTTCCAAACTCTTTGATAGGGGCCTTTATGTTGATGGCATTTGCAGGATTTTCAATCAACGTCATGACCTTATTGGCATTGAGTTTATCGGTTGGACTTCTTATTGACGATGCTATTGTTGTCAGGGAAAATATCTTTCGACATTTGGAAATGGGAAAACCCGCTGTTCAAGCAGCATTAGAAGGCACTAAAGAGGTTACTCTCGCAGTTGTAGCCACATCATGTACTGTTTTAGCCGTGTTTGGCCCCATTGCTTTTTTACAAGGTGTTGTCGGTCAATTCTTTAAAGAATTTGGACTTACCATTTGTTTTGCTATGCTCATTAGCTTGTTTGATGCACTCACCATAGCCCCCATGTTATCCGCCTATTTGGCTGGGAGACCCTCCAAAGAAAAAACATCCTCCCGGTTTTTTGACTATTTAGAAAAAAAATATTCTGGAGCACTTCAATTCAGCATTAAACACCCTCTTATTATCATCGTTGGAGCTGTCCTTATTTTTATCTCTAGTCTCCAAGCTATGAAGAAGGTTTCTAAAACGTTTTTGCCCCCTCAGGATTTTGGTGAATTCATGGTCTCTTTAGAAATGGCTCCAGGGACCACCCTTAACGCCATGCAAACCATTTCTGAAAAACTAGATCGACAAATAAGAGGGCATAAAGAAATTGCAACCTCTGTTATGACAGTAGGTTCTCCACAAGGAGAGTCCAACCTTACCAATATCTATATCAATTTGGTAAGTCCTAAACATAGACACTTAAATACGTCTCAAGTTAAAGAACTCTTGCGACAAGAACTAAAGCACTATTCCTATGCAAAACCCATCGTGAAAGATATTGATATGGTTAGCGGCGGACAACGACCTTTCAACCTCAATATTATTGGAAATAATCTAGATGAAATTCATGGTATTTCAGAAAAAATCATGGAAAAACTAAAACACCACCCTGCCCTTTTGGATGTTGAAACAAGTTATAAATTAGGAAAACCTGAATACCAAGTGGTTGTAGACCCAGCAAGAGCTGCCCGATTAGGCATTTCGAATACCCTTCTAGGGTCTGAACTCAGAACCCTCATTGAGGGAAGTGTGCCCACTGTTTTTCGCGATAAAGGTGAAGAATACGACATACGCGTACGTCTTCTTGAATCTCAAAAAGACATCAAAGAAAACTTTTCAACTACTTTTGTACCTAACATCAATGGCACACGGGTACGACTCGCAGATGTTTCTTCGCTGGTTATCACAGAAGGCCCTGCAAATATCACACGCCAAGATCGGGGCCGCTATATTCAAATTTCTGCCGATATTGCACCCAATGGACCTGGAATGGGTGGCGCTATGTCGGATATCCGTGGGTATTTCACTTCCGAGGTAAAACTTCCTCCTGGTGTTCATTATAAGTTTGTTGGGCAAACTGAAAATTTTGAAGAACTTGGAAAAAACATGAAAGTAGCAGGCTTATTGGGAATTCTTTTTATCTACTTGGTTTTAGCGAGTTTATACGAATCGTTTATTACGCCCTTTACTATTATGATTGTTCTTCCGTTGGCGGCATGCGGAGCCTTTTTTGCGCTCTATATTACACGTCATTCTCTTGATATTTTCTCTATGATCGGGTGTATTATGCTGCTAGGAATTGCCACTAAAAACTCTATTTTATTGGTCGATTATGCCAACCAAATGGTGCAACAAGGAATGGACTATACGGCTGCCATTGCAGAAGCTGGCAAAACACGTCTAAGGCCCATTCTCATGACCACCGTCGCCCTTATTGCTGGGATGACGCCTATTGCTATAGGACTCAATGAAGCCTCTCGTCAAAGAACCAGTATGGGCATTGCCATCATTGGGGGTCTCATTAGCTCTACCCTGCTAACTTTGGTAGTGGTTCCAGCTGCCTATACCTATATCGAAAGGTTTCGAGCCTGGTCCAATATTAAAGTAAAAAAGATTTTTACATCTAAATGACCCTTCACACATCCACCTATAAGGGAAAGCGTATTCTTATTATTTTAAAAGATGGCACAAAACTTATTGGTAAATTTAAGGATAAAAAAAGTGGTTATGTCATTACCGAAGAGCATGGAAAAATTTCTACCAGCACTATTAAGGCTATGACCATTTGCAAGCAAGCCATTAAAAGAAAAGACACCCCTTAAATTTTCTTTAGAAAAAATAGTACTGGCAAGCGATTAGCCTCGGGCATTCTATTGCGTATTGCGATTTTAAAAGTAATTAATCTCTGATAGAATTGACTTCATTATTGTATTGGAGGAAACCATAGTGCCTAAGAAAAACGAATCTCATGGGGAATTTGTCGAAGCGGGTCTTGATTCTGCACAGCGTAAACAGAAAAAACAGATTTTGTCTAAACCTGTAGATTCCCTTAAAGTTACACAAAACATGACTATTTCTGAGCTTGTTTCGGCTATGGGATCAATGTCTATTCAAGCGCGGAATATTGGAACATGTGCCCAAGTTTTAGAAAAGATGATGACCGACAAAAAAAGGCCCACTGTGTTTCTAGGGCTTGCTGGACCTTTAATTGCAGCTGGTCTTCGAGATGTTATTAAAGAATTAATTGTTCGTGGGGTTGTCGACGTGGTGGTATCTACAGGGGCAATTCTGTATCAGGATATCTATCAAGCCAGAGGATTCAAGCACTATAGGGGCACCCCTGAGGGAGACGACACCGTTCTTCATGACCTGCGTATCGACAGAATCTATGACACGTATGTGGATGAAGAAAAGTTTTGGGAAACGGATCTTTGGTGTGGACACATGGCAGACAAATTAGAGCCGGGCGTTTACTCTTCTCGACAATATATGGATTTTTTAGGCTCTCAACTTACGGATGAAAATTCCATTGTGTATCAATGCCATAAACTTGGGGTTCCTATTTTTGCACCTGCACTCAATGACTCGTCTATTGGGATTGGTCTTACCGCACACCATATTCGCGCTTTACAGGCAGGGAAAGAGCCCGTCAAAATCAATTCAATCCAAGACAATCATGAACTTGCTCAGCTCGTTGTAAAATCAAAAGCTACCTCTGCCATTTATGTTGCCGGAGGTGTCCCTAAAAATTACATCAATGATGCCGTTGTGATGAGTTATTTATATGGAGTCGAACGCGGCCATGATTATGCCATTCAAGTCACCACTGCCGTTACTGCCGATGGGGGACTTTCAAGTTCAACCCTTGGCGAAGCTCAAAGTTGGGGAAAAATTGACTCTGATGCGACATTTGCAATGGCTTGGGTTGAGCCCAGTGTTGCACTGCCCTTACTTGCCGGATATCTTTTTCAAAAAGACTTGGCCAAGAAAAGAAAGCGCCTAAAATTCAACTGGAATGGGGAGTATTTAAACACTATTGGATAACATACACATTCAAGGCATTGAAGCTGAAGTTCACATTGGAGTCTCCCCTCAAGAGAGAGCTTTTCCCCAACCATTGAAGCTGTCACTCACCTTAGGAACCAGTTTTACGGCAGCGGTATTATGGGATGACCTTACTAAAACCATTGATTATGCTGAAATTTCCAAGTTTGTGATTCATTTTATTGAGACCTCTCACTTTAATCTTTTGGAAACCTTGGCGGAGAAGCTTTCAGAGAGTTTGTTTTTGACTTTTTCGATTGAAACTCTAAAATTAGTCATCGATAAGCCTAAAGCACTCGCCCCCAAAATGGGAGTACCAGGTATTGAAATTTATCGAGAAAGAGGTGGCCAATGAAAAAAAATATCTTTGCTTTTTTTCTTGTATTATCTGTGTTTCCAATTGCGCTGTGTGCCCTCACTCCCCCTGTTAAACTTATTAAAAAGCCCCCTCTTCTTCTTCCTAAAACAACACCAACAGCCTCTGTATCTGAACTCCCAACCGCTATCCATATGATTGATAATTTTGAAGATGGTAATATTGAGTCCAATCCGGAATGGTGGGCCTTCGGAGACCTAAATATCAGCGTAACCGATAATTACCCCACCCCCGAAACCCCCTTTATTGGTTCAAAATCTATGCGCCTTCAAGGTCATACGAAAGAGTGGTACATAGGCGGATGCGGAGCCTATCTCGGCCTTGATGCAAGCCCTTACACGGCTATTCGATTGGTGGTTCTTGGTCAGGGTGAAAAATCAGGAACTATGGTCATTGAACTGTATGACGATGACAATGACAACTGGGAAATTGAAACCTATCCTAGGTCCGATGTACTTAAATTTGATGATAAATTTACTTATACACTGAATGTAGATTGGACAGGATGGAAAGTTATTACCATTCCTTTGAAAGACTTTATTGATGCAAATCCCATGGTTGGGAATGACAAATGGGATCCTGTACAGACAGGTAGCTCTGGGGGCCTGATTCAAATGCAATTTTTAGTTTTGAGCCGGGAGAAAAAAGGCAAGGTTGATCTTCGATTAGATTCCGTTTCTTTGATCACTATTTCTAATCCGCAAGGGCCTCATGAAGAAAACAAGCTTGATTACCCACCCGTACAGTATTCTCCCGATTCTTTTAATTCCTTTTAATGCGTTTAAAACAACCTTTATGGGTTTTATGTGGGTCTATTCTCTTAGCCAGTGTCTTATTGTATGGAATTGGAAGTGTTCTTCTGTATGAGAAACTCAGTCATCTTCCCCCTGGTTACCGTGGCTTTTTAGGTAATACCCCGGGCTGTTTTACTCATTTTTCCGAAGAAATAAGCGCTTTGGATGCCCGTCCTTATTTTATGCCTCAGTATCAAGCTATATATTTTCCAAGCAGGACACATGGCATCACCCTTTCGGGATGGTGGATACCAGGTCGAAAAACGTTTCCAGCGATTATTATTGTTCATGGCTATTTAACTTCTAAGGCCGACCCTCGTGTGCTTATGATGGCGTCACTCTTGCATCGTCACGGATTCAATACCTTAGTACTCGATTTACGGGACAATGGTGCGTCCACTATTGAGGATAGCCGTTCGTCACTCGGCACTAAAGAATATTTAGACGTATTGGGTGCCAAGGACTGGCTGGTTAGACAGGGATTTTCACCTGAGGCTATTGGCCTAGCAGGTGGATCAATGGGAGCGGCGACAGTTCTCATTGCCTTTCAAAAAGATCCTCATTTTAAAGCTGTTTTTTCTGATAGCTCTTATGCGAGTTTGGTTGAAGCTGTAAAAGAAGAACTTAAACACAGACACTATTCTCCCTTTTTTGCGTACGGAGGTATTTTGGCGGGTTATTTTATTTCTGGAGACAAACTTTGGCAAGAATCACCCCTCAATGCTATGGATGCCCTTTCTGGGCGTGCAGTGATGTTGGTGCATTCTACCGCTGACCCAGTGGTATCCTTTTGGCATCCTCGGCAGCTTATCAACAAAGCGCTTAAAAACAACCAAGTTCAAGTTCAAACCTGGTTTCATACCCTTCCAGGTCATTGCAATGCTATTCTTTTAGAAACACCGCTTTACGAATCAAAATTGATCTCGTTTTTTGAAGGCGCTTTTAAAACTAGAGATATAGAGAAGAAATAGAGTGATGCTCGTGGTTGCGCTTAAGGGCTTCTGCTAGCATAGGTGCCATAGAAAGCACTTTCAGCCCTTCAAAGTGTTTTTTAACTGGAATTGTATCTGTCACAACCACTTCTTTAAATCCTGCTTGAGACAGTCGGTCTATCGCAGGTCCAGAAAAAATAGCATGGGTAGTTGCCAAATAAATATTGTCATTACATCCATATTTTCTAAGCGCCTCTATTCCCGAGGTAACCGATCCCGCCGTATCTACCATGTCGTCCACAAGCAAAAGTGTTTTTCCCTTGACATTTCCTACAATATTGACTATTTCTGCCACATTGTGGTCAGGTCGGGTTTTATGAAGAATGGCCAGCTCTGCGCCCAATTTATCCCCTAATTTTTTGGCAAATTTAGCTCGCCCGGCATCCGGTGCAACGACCACTAAATCCGACAAGTTCTTTTTCGAAAAATAATCTACAAATAACGGCATGGCTGTCAGGTGATCAACGGGCTGAGAAAAGAAACCTTGAATTTGGTCTGCGTGAAGATCTACGGTAATTAAACGATCAAATCCTACAGCAGAAAGCAGATCTGCCATCAGACGGGCTGAAATTGGCTCTCGCGGCGCAGATTTTTTATCTTGGCGTGCATACCCATAATGGGGAATAATAACGTGAATAGCAGAGGCTGAGGCCCTTTTGAGGGCATCCATAATGAGAAATAGTTCCATAAAATCATCATTGGGAGTATCTCCGATGGTTTGAAGAACATATATTTCATTCCCTCGAATCGATTCTTCAACTCGGGCATAAATCTCACCGCAGCTAAATTTAGAAATACGCATCTTTCCCAGTTCGATACCTAGGCATTTTGCGATGTCGCTTCCCAATTGGGAATGCGCAGAACCACATACTAATCTCATATTTGAAAAATGATTGTCGCTCATAGGGGTAGGAATTATAGGATATCCCCACCCCCTGGTCAAACCGCTTTTATTCCGATTCAGAGGCCAAACTTTGAGATGCCGATGTGTTGAGTGAATAATCTTCACCCGTCCCTATTGAAACCGTATTTCCATTTGGGGCGTTAGGATCATCGCTCGATGCATCCGTGTTTGGATCAAGGGTAGAATTGGGTGCGCTTGGTGTGATTGCATTTTTGTTCATCTGAATTATTTTTGAAAGAATCGGATTTTTTGCAGGGTCTGTTGATTGTGTTGATGACGTAGTCGCTTTCTTAAACTCTTGTAATAAGTTCATATATTCTTTTCTTGTAGTCAGCCCTTCTTTCATTTTTTGAATTTCAGTGGCCGATATCTCGCCAGTTACAGATATTGAAGACAAAAAAGATTCTAATTTTGTCGTTTTTTGCACTTCATTTTCAATATAATTAGGATCCGTTGGATCATCTGTAACTTCTGGCTTGTGAGGATGCATATGACTGCAGTGGGCATGGTGATTTTTTTGAAATTTTGCTTTTAAGTCCTCAATAACACTCAAAAATTTATCTTTTTGATCCGAAGAAATTTTGCCCTCTTGCGCTGCCTGAATGACTGATTTTTCTAAAATATCTAGCTTTTTATATCCTCCAGTCTCAGGAATGGGCTGGCTGGCTGAAGATTGAGCATTGTTGAGAACGTTTTGAAATGAGACAGAACCAGCTGAGTCTCCCGTAGAAGTTTGTGAGGTGGACGGGGTATTCCCGATACCTTGAGCTAAAGGAATGCCGCTTGAAATATGACTCATTTTAATTCTCCTTAAATAATTAGTTTGTTTATGTCTTTGACTGATGATTCAAATTTTTGTTCCCTTATGCTATTTTAAGCGACTAGACTTTATGATAGCTCTCCCTTATAAAAACTCAAAACTACAAACCCTTTTCTCCCAAAAAATAATGGTTCTGGATGGTGCTATGGGCACCTCTTTACAAACCCTGAATCTCACTGCGATGGATTTTGGCTCTGAAGAGCTGAACGGCTGTAATGAATATTTGGTGGTGTCGAAACCAGAAGCTATTTTATCCGTGCACGCCTCTTATTTGGCTTCAGGGGCGGATATTATTGAAACCAATACCTTTGGATCAACCTCTATTGTTTTAGCCGAATATGGCATTCAAGACCGCGCGCGCGAGCTTAATGTGAAAGCGGTTGATCTCGCAAGGCAGGCCTGTGATCGCTATAGTACCCCTGATAAACCTCGATTTGTTGCAGGCGCTATGGGGCCCACAACAAAATCGTTGTCTGTAACGGGTGGCATTAGCTTTGATGACATGGCAGCGTCCTATTTTGAGCAGGCTTTGGCTTTAATTGAAGCAGGTGCAGATTATTTACTTTTAGAAACAGCTTTGGATACATTAAATCTGAAGGCCGGTTATAGTGGAATTTTAAGTGCTTTTGAACAGGTGGGATATCGCATTCCGCTTGCTATTTCTGGAACAATTGAAACCATGGGCAGCATGCTTGCAGGGCAGGGAGTTGAAGCACTGTATGCCTCTATAGAACATATGGATCTGCTTTATATCGGGCTTAACTGTGCTACGGGTCCGGCCTTTATGAGAGACCATATTCGAACTTTGGCTTCTGTGTCACTTTTCCCTGTTGCTGTTGCTCCCAACGCTGGAATTCCAGACGGAGATGGGTATTATCCAGAAGATCCAAACTCTTTAGCTAAAATTTTGATTGAATTTATGGACGCAGGTTGGATCAATATGGTGGGAGGCTGTTGCGGGACTACGCCAGCTCATATTCAGAGATTATCAGAAGCTGTTCAGGGCCGATATCCACGTATCCCGCAGACAGAGAGACTCTCTCGTTTATCCGGGATCGAATCCTTGATTTTAGAAAATGAGGGTCGCCCTTACATTATAGGTGAACGTACCAATGTCATAGGCTCGCGCGCCTTCAAAACACTTATTACAGAAGAAAAATATGAAGAAGCCGCTGAAATCGCCAGAAAACAGGTGAAAGCTGGCGCTCATATTATCGATGTCTGCTTATCCAATCCCGATCGAGATGAAATTAGAGACATCATCCTTTTTTTATCTTTTGTCGTTAAATTAGTAAAAGTCCCTTTAATGATCGATTCTCAAATGCCTGACGTGGTGGAGGCCGCCTTTAAGGGTATCCAAGGAAAGTGTATTTTGAACTCGGTTAATTTAGAAGACGGGGAGAAATCCTTCCAAGAATTATTGCCACTTGTTAAAAAATATGGGGCTTCTGTGGTGGTGGGTTGTATAGAAGGTGAAATGGCTGTAAGCGCCGAAGATAAGCTTCGAGTGGCGATTCATTCCCATGACTTACTAACAACAAAGTATGGAATTTCTGAAGAAGACATTATCTTTGATCCTCTTGTTTTCCCATGTGGAACAGGCGACAAAAACTATTTTGGATCTGGGAAAGAAACCATCGAAGGGGTACGTTTGATCAAGGAAAAATTTCCAAAATGTAAAACCACTTTAGGTATTTCAAATATTTCTTTTGGATTACCAGGTGCTGGCCGAGAGGTGCTTAATTCTGTTTTTTTATACCATTGTACAAAAGCAGGGCTAGATACTGCGATTGTCAATTCAGAAAAACTTGTTCGTTTTGCGCAGATTACAGAGGATGAAAAGAAACTTTGCGACGATTTACTTTGGTACCGTACAGAAAACGGAAATGATCCTGTAGCTAATTTTACTGCTTATTTTCGCCACAAAGTGAGTGTAGAAGTGACTCCGACAGACCGATCCAACCTCAGCATTGAAGAAAAGATAGAAATTAATATTGTACAAGGGACTAAAGAATTTTTGTTTGAAAATTTAGAAGAAGCTTTGTTGCAATGGAACCCGTTGGGTGTCATCAATAACCCCTTGATGCGTGCAATGGATATTGTAGGAAGAATGTTTAATAACAATGAGCTTATTGTGGCAGAAGTATTGCAATCCGCAGAAGTTATGAAAGCAGCCGTTGGTTATTTAGAACCTAAAATGGAAAAATCTGAAACCAATGTCAGAGGCACCATGTTACTTGCAACGGTTAAAGGGGATGTTCATGATATTGGAAAAAACCTTGTTCAAATCATTTTGGGGAACAACGGTTATAAAATTATTGATTTGGGCATTAAATGCCCCCCGGAAACATTGATTGAGGCTTTCCATACTCACTCCCCTACTCTGATTGGACTTTCTGGGCTTTTGGTAAAGTCTGCCCAACAAATGGTGATTACCGCGCACGATTTAAAAACGGCGGGGATTACTATCCCTGTTTTGGTGGGAGGAGCCGCTCTGACAGAAAACTTTACTGTACTCCGAATTGCCCCAGAATACGGCGGAACAGTTGTTTATTGCAAAGACGCTATGATGGGTCTTAATATTGCAAATCAGCTCAGTGATATCGAAAAAGCAGGCCTTTTTACACAGGCCCACCTTATGCGCGAAAACGAGCTCAGAACCACCCCTCAAGCCCCAGGAAGAGGCAGTTCAAAGCGAGAACACAAAGAGAAGCTTATTTTTGATCACTCACACCCCATTGCTCGGACACCTCATTTTAATGACACGATTATCCAGGGAGATTTAAGGGAAATATGGACCTATTTAAACCCCCAAATGCTCTACGGAAATCATCTGGGGCTTAAGGGAAATGTAAAGTCTTTGTTAGAAAAAAAAGACGAAAAACTGCTTAAACTTGTTTCAAAAATCGAAACCCTTCAGACGCGTATTTTGAATGAAAATCTTTTAACCGCCAAAGCCCATTATCGCTATTTAAAAGTTCGTGCGCAGGAAAACAGTATTGTTATCTTTGATCCTGAAACACTTAAAGAATGGACTCGATTTACTTTTCCTAGACAAAAAGAAGGTCTACAGCTTTGTTTGTCTGATTTTGTCGCCCCAGATCGAGACGATACGATCTGTGCATTTGTGGTTACATGTGGAGATGGCGTTTCCCAAATTGCCAAACGTATGATGGAGGAGGGCGACTACTTCAACTCGCATGCCCTGTTTTCATTGGCTCTTGAATCTGCAGAAGCTTTTTCTGAGCTCTTACACACAAAAATTAGGGCGGAATGGGGAATCCCCGATGCACCTGGCACCACTTTAGAGGATATTTTTAAGCTCAAATATTCAGGCATTAGGGTTTCTTTTGGATATCCAGCGTGTCCTCATTTAGAAGATCAAAAACTCTTATGGGACCTCATGCATCCCGATCGCAGTATTGGGGTCACATTGAGTGAAGAATTTATGATGCATCCTGAAGCTTCGGTGTCTGCACTTGTCTTTCATCATCCCCAAGCGCGCTATTTTACGGTAGCTGAAGAAATTAACGAATTCCCCGGTGCTTAATTTGGGTTTCCGTCTTGTGAGATACCCCCGGCCAATGAACTAAGTTAAGTTTCAAAATTCGATTTTGTCGATCGTTATCCCAATTTGAATAGACATGTTGCCAATCTTGAAGAAATTCTGGTTGTACCCTACCCAGTTCCTGGATTAATTGAAAATAGACGTTATCTTCTAATTCTTGGGTGATCGAAATAGCCTCTCGCACCTCTAGCTCAAAAAACAAAAATTGTCGGCCTTCTTCATAGTCTACATGCGCATGATAGGCCCCTGTTAGCCATGTGCTCAGGGTTTCACCATGTACAGCGTCATGAATCATAAACTCGGACAAATTGGTTCCGCTTAAAAGGAGACAGGCATCTGCCCTTCCTGAAATAGCAATAATATCTCCTAAACTAGGTTGATTCATTATCATTCTATACAGCCATGACCCTCCGCAAAAAAGGCCGGCACGTTGAATCATTTTGACCAAGTGCTGTTCTTCTTTTTTGACTAAGGGAGATCGTGTGATAAGGTCCACTAAACCAGACCACTTATACAAATGTGCCCTGTCGTGAAGATTATATCGAATCAAGGGAATTCCTTGCCATCTTGTGACGATTAATTCGTTATTTACTGTTTCTATGATTGTTTTAGCAGCTGTAAAATGAAAAAAATGAGGAACGGGCGTTTCTATTCCCAAGGATTTTCTTAGGGCATCGTTACTCGACAATAGTGAACGCAGAGCCGATGAAGCGAGCGATTCCACACCCAAGGTCCCTGTGTCTGCACTTCCAAATAATGAAAGAATAGGTGCGGGGTGGCCTGAGAGCTCTTTCAAAGAGGTTCTAAGCACTTCTGGGAAGGCCTCTCCTAGGACCCAATATCGTATTTTGTGATGTGGTAATTCAATGCCTTTTTGCTTCGATTTTAAATGCAAGTGTCCTATAGCGGACGGGCACATCATCACAATAAACTGATCAACATTGGGTGTATTTTCTATCATTTCAATGATTTCATCATGGCGGTTTCCAGGCGAGAAAACAGAAAAGGGATATCTAAGGTCTAGTGAAAGATTTTTCATAAACCAAGAAAAGCAATCTCCGCCGACCCAACTTCCCAAAGCCAATCCAATAATAACCCGAGTACTTTTCTTATGAATTTGAAATACGGATTCTAAATATTTTTTTATAATAAGGGTGATATGACGATAGGTACTTCTTAATTGGGGCCAATAAGCAGGGTGTCCTGATGAACCTGAGGACCTAAACAAGGTAAAAGTGTCTCGATTATGCGTACCCGCTAGCTCTTCCAGCGTATATTTCTGAATATAAGATCCTTTGTCAGAAATAGGAAGTTCTTTAAAGGGCGTGTCAAACGATGCGCCAACAGAATGACTAAATTTTGAGTAGGCAGGAATGTTTTTAAAGGCCAACCTTGCATATTTCTTAGCCTTTTTTAATGACCCTAAAATCACTGTTTCCAATAGGAATATCCCCTCCTAACACAGACATAGGAACCTATTTTTATCTTTTTTTACGAAATAATGCAACTGTTTCTATATGAACCGTGTGTGGAAACAAGTCAACAGGTTGAATTTTTTCAACTTCAAAGCCTTTTTGCACCAATATAGCGGCGTCTCTTGCTAGGGTTGCGGGGTCACATGATACATAGATAATTTTTTCTGAGGATATCTCACTAACTGCTTCTAGAACAACCCGGTCACATCCTTTTCGAGGAGGATCTAAAATAACAACGTCTGCACTTTTTCCTTCTAAAACCCATTCGGGCAGAATGTTTTCTGCGGAGCCAGAAAAAAACTCTACGTTGGTGAGCTTATTTTCTATAGCATTATATTGGGCATCCTCTACGGCTTGAGAAACCGCTTCTATTCCCCAAACTTGTTTTGCATGAGCTGCAACATAAAGAGAAATTGAGCCTATCCCTGAAAAAACATCCAGGACCGTCTCTTTTTTAGTGAGTTCAGACATAGAAAGAACCTCTTGATACAATACTTCTGTTTGAAGAGGGTTCACCTGAAAAAAAGATAGTGGAGAAATGCGAAAGGTTAAATCTCCAATTTTGTCGGTCAAAAACCCTTGTCCCCACACTACCCTTGAATAAGGGCCCATAATTCCATTTCCTGGCCTTGAATTAAAGTTCAAAACGATGCCTTCAATTAACCCCACTGCAGGATTTTCAAAGGGATCCGTCATAAACGCTATTATTTTTTCACTATTAGAAAGATCTTTTCCATTAATCACAAAACTCAAAAGCACTTTTCCTGTATGTACAGACACTCGCATGACAACATGTCTCAGGAGTCCTTTGTGGGTTTTTTCGGAATAAATGGAAACAGGATACCGCCTCAAATATTCTCTGAATTGTGTTAAAACGGCATTAATCGAGGGGTGTTGAATACAGCATGTGGGCACATCGACAAGGGTATGACTGCTTAAAGCATAAAACCCAATCGTTTGCTTTTTTTGAATCAAAGCCACAGGAAATTGGGCCTTATTTCGATAGAAATAGGGAGACTTCATGCCCAAAACAGGTTCGACGGAAACATCAGGCAAGTGACCTATTCGTTGAAAGGTATCTTTAATTTTTTGTTGTTTCCAGTTGAGTTGAGCATCATATCGATAGGCCTGAATCTGACAACCGCCACAAATCCCCACCAAGGGGCATTTGGGAGTTACGCGATCAGGAGATGCTGCAATAAAACTTTTAATATTTCCGAAGGAAAATCGAGGTTGCGATTTGGTAATCTCTACTTCCACTTCGTCTTTTGGAAGGCCACCGGGTACAAATACAGTGAGGCCCGCCTGTTTTCCAATCCCCTCGCCTTTTGAACCTAAATCTGTGATAGTGAGTTGTGGCACAGAGAGTTAAGTTCTTTTTCTAGCCGGTTGAATACTTACCTTTTTCCCTTTAATTTGATTGTTTTGCATGGCTGTCAACACTTCAGATGCTTTCTCTTGAGGGACTTCCACAAAGGTAAAATCCTCATAAATATCAATGCTGCCAATGAGTTTTCCAGGAATACCGGTTTCTCCTGCAATGGCACCCACCACGTCATTAGGGCGTATGCCTTGTTTACGACCTACGTTAATAAACAATCTTGCCATTCCACCAGAGCTAGCACCCGTATTGGAGAAATCAGCAGCGCTTGCGCTTTCCACATCTGTTTTAGATTCTGTGCCCAAAGACATTTTCACCAAGGCCGCAGCAACGTCTACCGAGCTATAATTTTCTGTGAGAAGGTTCTCAACAATTTGGGCATATTTTGTAAGACCACCTTCTTCAATCACTTGTTTAATTTTTTCTATCATGGCGTTGCTTTTCTTTTCTTCAACGTCACTTAAAGTCGGCATTTTATGAATAATAATTTTTGAGCGCGTATAGCGTTCTATATCTCGCAATTGATACTGTTCTCTGCTGGTCACAAATGTAAACGATCGTCCCGATTTTCCTGCACGTCCGGTTCGCCCAATTCGGTGGACATAAGACTCTTCGTCTAGGGGGACATCATAGTTAAAAACAGCTTCAACAAGTTCTACGTCCAATCCGCGAGCAGCCACGTCCGTCGCTACCAACACATCGATAATACCTTTTTTGAACTTATCTAAAACTGCATTTCGTTCATTTTGCTTTAAATCGCCATGCAACCCATCTGCAAAATATCCTCTTGCCTGCAATTCAGAAATAACATCATTTACTTTTCTTTTGGTATTACAAAAAACAAGGGACAGTTGAGGCTCGTACACATCAATTAAACGAGAAAGCGCCTCTATTTTAGACCGTTCAGGAAGTTCCAAATACCGTTGTTCGATATTAGGCACTGTCATTTGTTTATGCTCAATTTGAACCATTTCAGGATTTTTTTGATAGGCCTTTGTTAAATTTAGAATAGTTTTAGGCATTGTGGCTGAAAAGAAAACAGTCTGCCTCTCTTCGGGCACATGTTGCAAAATAGTTTCAATATCTTCCCTAAAGCCCATATTCAACATTTCATCGGCTTCGTCTAAAACCACCATCTTAATGTCACCCAATTGAAGTGATTTTCGATCGATGTGGTCCATCACCCGCCCAGGGGTTCCAATGACAACGTGAACACCTTGTCTAAAAGCCCGTATTTGACGATCGATAGGAGACCCCCCATACACGGGAAGCACACTCACTCCAGGCTTGAACTTGACCAATTTTTGAATCTCTTCTGAGACTTGAATAGCCAATTCTCGCGTAGGGCATAAAATAATCGCCTGAACGGTTCTGTTTTTAATATCAATTTTCTCTACCAACGGTATGCCAAACGCAACCGTTTTCCCAGTGCCCGTTTGGGCTAATCCAATGACATCCCTCCCTGCCAATAAAACGGGGATCGCTTTTCCTTGAATGGGCGTTGTTTCTTCAAAACCCATTTCCAGTACAGCTTTTCTAATTTCTGGTGACAACACCAAGTCTTCAAATCTAATCGCAGTCATAAACATTTTTCCTTCTATGCAGAACCTAATAACGAGAACTTCAGATTATAACACAAGACCTTTTTTTTGGCGCCTAATTTGTTGCTCCCAATCCATGGACTGGTTGTACGAATAGTCCCCTTGCTTTTTAACCTTGGTGTCGTTTATATCAATAGTCTGAATAGAAATAGTGTGATTGCTTTTGATACTCCCAAGATCTGCCACCATTACAGATATCTTGGCTATTTTTGCTTCTTTCTCTTGAATTTTCATATTCAGCAGATTTAAGAGCATTTTGGCCAATCCATTAAATTCTTTAATGTTTGGCATTACCTTTTTAGATTCAGCTTTGGTTAATTTTCTTTTGGGCAGGGCCATAAGCTACTCCTCAGGTTGTTGTTGCTGTTGTTGACTCTGTTGCTGCTTTTTTTGTTTTTCTTTCTCTTCCTTCTCTTCTTTTTCTTTTAAAAGACGCTCGTAATTTTCTTCTTGGTCTTCTAGTTGTCTGAGCTTGCCTTTTTGTCGTTTTACTTTTCCCATATTTTCAAAAAAAGCCTCTAGCTCGGCACGTTCCTCTTCATCTAAGTCTTCCATGCTAATGAGACCTTCTAATGCCGCTAATTCTTCTAAGGTGGTTTCTAGCTTTGATTTTTTCCGACTCTTTTTCTCAATCTCACCCATCATGCTCATGGCCAATTGCATGTTATTGGTTTCACTTACTTTTTGCTTGTTTTTACCTTCTTCGTTTTTTGCCAATTGTGCGTGAGCATGATCAGAATCTTCTGTTTTTTTACCCACTTCTTTCCTGTTTAATGTGCGTGCCCCGTCTTGAATTAATTGTGTCATTTCACTGGAACTTGTAGTGGCCGCTGCAGATAGCTCTGCAGCTGTGGAATTGAAGGCTTCCTTAGCCTCATTAAGTAAATTGTTAATATTTTCTGCAGGATTATTATCTGCCTGATAAATTTGTGGGGAAATAGACCCCATTCCAACGGGTGGTAACATAGTGACTCCTTACTGAGTTCTTAAAGTATTTAAATTATACAACAAAATACCCGAACTCACGGCGACGTTTAAAGACTCTACTTCCTCAGACATCTCTATCTGCAATAAATTCAAATTCAAGATTTCTTTTATGCCTATGGACAGACCTCTTCCTTCTGCCCCTAAAACAAAGGCATTCTTTCCTTCGAAAGAAGTGTCCGACAAAGACTGACTAGCGCCAGCTTGTAACCCCCAAAAAGTTCTGTTTTTTTTTAATGAAATAAGTTCAGAAAGTTCACAAGAGAAAATAGGCACTTTAAAGAGTGTTCCTGTTGATGCACGAATAGACTCTGGATGATAGGGATCGGATGTTCCTACACAATAAACAGCTCCCACTCCAAAAGCCGCAGCATTTCGCAAAATAGCCCCGACATTTCCAGAGGTTTGAATGCCTTCTAAAACTAAAATCAAGTCCGCATTTTGTTCGTATTCTTTCCAAGAATAGCGAGGTATTTTGATAACCGCCAAGACCCCTGGAGGCGTTTTAAGTGAGCTCATTGCAAGCATTACGTGGGATGATACGCGGGTGCATTTATAGGGAATTTCATCTCCCTCAACACAGTAAATGGTTTGTATGAGAGAGGGCCGTGTTTTAATCATTTCAAAGATGGCGGCCCGATGCTCTAAGACACAGAGTTGGTGTTCTTTTCTAAACGAGGTTGTAGATATCAGCTTTCTGACTTTTTGAATCTCTGGATTTTTGGCGCTGGTGATAATAAAGGTCATTGTTGTTTGATTAGAACCACGGCATGGGCAGAAATGCCTTCTTTTCGCCCTTCAAAACCCATTCTTTCTGTCGTCGTTGCTTTAATAGAGAGCTGATTGGGCGCAATTTCTAATATGGACGCAAGAGACTCTTGCATCGCAGGAATGAAGGGATTGAGCCTAGGTTCTTGAGCTGTGATCACAGAGTCAATATTTTCTATATGATACCCCTCATTTGTTATTAAACTGACCACATGTTTCAATAAAATCAAGCTTGAAACATCTTTATAGTGAGCCTCTGTATCGGGAAAATGTTGACCTATAGATCCTAGTGCCAGTGCACCTAAAAGGGCATCCATGATCACATGGGTGAGCACATCGGCATCACTGTGCCCTAGAAGGCCCATTTCGTGGGGAATTTCAATTCCACCTAGGATAAGCTTTCTTCCAGCGACCAACCGATGGGCATCAAATCCGTGTCCAATTCTTATCAAGAAATTATCTCAAAAAAAACACAGCGATCAACACACCCATCATCACACATACAAAAACAAGAAAACAGAGAGACAGAACAGGAGCCAAATAAATCAAGGCCCCTTTAGATGTCGATGTTTTATATAAGGTTTTAATAGTAAAAACCTGTAAAACTATTACAAAAGCTGTGATAAACAAAGCTAAAAACCCTGATAGTCCACTAAAAAAACCAATCCCTAAGAAGGAAAAAACACCCTTTGGAACTAAAAGAACATTGGGAAGCAAGGTAAGCCCGAACCAATAGAACAACTTTAAACTTTGTGGCTGAAGCTTCAACCACTGAGCAATAAAATCAGTCACCACACTTTGAATAAACAGAAAAAAAGAAATAAAAACAAAAAACAACAGCGAAAATAAAATTAATCCGCGAATATTATAGACATTAAGCTGGGTAGCCTCGGCAATAGACACCAAGGCCACTACAGAAAAAAATTCTCGCTTGGGCCTGTAGTCGTCATATTCAAGAATCGTTTGAAAGGGATGTGTTAAATATCGATAGATAAAATAAACCTGCTTATTCATCTCATACTGCCATCCTGAAGCGTATTTAGAAACGGCGACAGGGCTTTAAATTTCTCCATCGACAACGCATCTCCCTTGA
>JAHFDB010000013.1:0-16602 GCA_023249195.1 bacterium
TATTTTTTATAGGGACCTCGGTCGTGTAAATAATGGCATATTTCTAACAAGGCATAAGGCTCGTACGCGTTGCCTCTAAGCACCTGCGTGTTTTGAAAAAAAGAGGTGTATGCCACATCAGGCTCTTGTAAATACAGCCACGACTTTCCCGCATAATAATAAGCTTGAGCCAAGAGAACCCGATTATAATTAGCCACCAAACTGCTTTCAAACGACACAATAGCCGGGCGGTACCTAAATTGGTCGTAATAGGCCATCCCCAACCACAAATAAGCTTCATTTCTTCTCGAATAACGCGGAAAATTATCCAAAAACCATTTGGCATGTTTTTGTACCGCATCTGACTGATGCTGCTCAGAAAGATGTTGAATATAATTCAAATAAGCCTCTGGAGAACGAAAGGCATCGGACACCACCATGCGATTAGAGAATTCAGACTGAATATTTTTCCATACCTGCCCATCCACATCCGCATCCGCATAGTCTGACAACCATTTCGAATACCACGACAGGGCTGCATCTCGGTGTTTTTGGCCTAATTCCAATGCAATCTGAGCTTGATACACCTTCGGTGTAATCACAGGATCGGGCTTAAAAGACAACAGATGATTGACAAGATCCTGAGCATCTCGCCATCGTTGCTGCTGTGTATAGTAGGTGACCAAATCCAATTGCCAGGTTTTAAGTACAAAAGAACTCGAAAGAGACCCTTGCAACGGAAGTCTCCATTCATCTAAATCCGGCCGGCCGGCCTCAAGCCCTTTTAACAACACCTTATAGGTTCGATAATCGCCCAAATCATCGGTTGTCGACTGCGCGTGCAAAGGCAGCGTCAGGGCAAAAAGCCCCATTACCAACCACAAAAAAGGGTGACGTTTCACTGCAATACCTAGTGCTTAAAATGTCGAATAGAGGTAAACGCCATAGACACCCCATAGTGGTCACACACTCGAATAGACTCGTCATCCTTCTTCGAACCCCCAGGCTGTATGATAGAGGCAATCCCTGCAGCGTGTGCCAGTTCTACCGAATCTGGGAACGGAAAAAAAGCATCCGAAGCCAACACAGCCCCTTTGGCTTTTGCACCGGCCTTTTTCAAGGCTATTTCAACGGCTTCTACCCGGCTCATTTGACCCGCACCAATACCCAAAGTTTGACCGTTTTTGACAACCACAATCGCATTTGATTTGACATGTTTCACCACTTCAAACGCAAAAATTAAATCAAGGATCTGCTCAGGACTCGGTTTAGCCAGAGTCATCGTTTCTAGGGTGGCCGGGCTCAGCACCCCCTCATCAGGACTTTGAACCAAAAATCCACCCGGAACATAGCGATAGGCCTTTTCTGGCAACACTTGGGTAAAATGAGGCAAAATTAACAATCTCAATGCCGGTTTTTGTTTCAAAACAGTCAACGCTTCCGAGTCAAATCCCGGGGCAATCACGGCCTCGATAAATGTTTGAGCAATACGTTCTGCGGTTGCACGATTAACCACTCGGTTTAAGCCAATAATTCCGCCAAAAGCAGACACCGGATCGGCCTCAAATGCCTTAACATAGGCTTCTTCTTGGGTGGCGCCCATCGCCATGCCACAAGGGTTGGTGTGTTTGACGACCACAGCAGCCGGTGCCGTCAGACCCTTCACCATTTGCCAGGCGGCATCCACATCGACAATATTATTGTAGGACAATTCTTTTCCATTTAATTGCTCAAATTGAGGCAATCCTGGTTCTTGTTCCAGTTTATAAAATGCCGCTTTTTGATGCGGATTTTCACCATAACGCAGATCAGAAATTTTGGTTAAAACAGGTGTCATCACCTCGGGAAAAGTCACACCCGATTTCCCTATTTTTTTGGCCAAATATCCCGCAATAATAGCATCGTATCTGGCCGTGTGTTGAAAAGCCTCCACCGCCAAATCGGCCTTGGTTTGAGGGGTTAAAGTACCCGAATTAGCCGTCAATTCCTGTAAAACACCTTCATACCGGTCCGGATTCACCACCACACCCACCGATCGATAGTTTTTTGAAGCCGAACGAATCATGGAAGGGCCCCCAATATCGACATTTTCAATAGCTTCTTCCAAAGACACATGTGGTTTTTCAATCGTTTTTTCAAAAGGGTATAAATTCACCACCACTAAATCAATCAGCCCAATCGCATGGTCTTGGCAGGCTTTCATATGGATGGGGTTATCGCGCAAAGCCAAAAGCCCCCCATGAATTTTAGGATGCAAAGTTTTGACACGACCATCCATCATTTCGGGAAACCCCGTTACCTCATCAATCGCTGTCACAGGCACATGATTCTCTTGCAAGGTTTTAAAGGTTCCCCCTGTTGAAACAAGTTCAAACCCCAACAAGACCAATCCTTTGGCAAAAGCCACCAATCCTGTTTTATCGGATACACTTAACAACGCCTTCATAGTTATCTCCTTGAAATATCTAACGCTATCGACTGAATCACTTCTGGCAAAAGCCGATGCTCTTCTTTTAACACCCGTTCACTGAGTGTTTCTACCGTATCACTTGGTAAGACAGGCACAACCGCCTGCGCAATAATCTGCCCCTCGTCAAGGCCCTCATTGACATAATGCACCGTGCATCCTGAAAATTTCACCCCTAATTTTAAAGCACGTTCATGGGTATGCAACCCTTTAAACGCCGGCAACAAAGACGGATGAATATTGATAATTTTATTCAAATACGCCTGCAACAGCGTTTCTGACACAATGCGCATATACCCAGCCAACACCACAAGTTCTACCCCGTGGATATGCAAAAGCCTTACCACTTCGCACTCATAGTCCCTCTTGGAATCAAACGATGTCACATCCAATCCATAAGCAGGAATGTGGTTTTTTTGGGCACATTCCAAGCCTAAAGCACCAGGTCTATCACTGATCACTACTTTAACCTGAGCCGAAACCAAACCTGACTCTATAGCGTTCAAAATAGCCTGCAGATTAGATCCTCGGCCTGAGATAAACACCGCGATAGGAAGGGGTTTAGTCAACTAAAACCACCCCGCTATGTCCACTTTCAACCCGACCCAAAAACAGGAGACCTTCTAAGGGCTGGGCCGAAATAATAACCATCCCAATACCCATATTAAATACCCTAAACATTTCGTTTTCTTCAATCTGTCCAATCTGTTGAATATGCTTAAAAATAGCAGGCACATTCCAGGCCTGTTTTTCAATCGTGATACCCACCGTTTTGGGCAACACTCTGGCCACATTTTCAGCTAACCCCCCCCCCGTAATATGCGCTAAGCCACGAATATCCTTGGTTTCAACAAGGTCTAAAACCTGCTTCACATAAATACGTGTAGGGGTCAGCAGTGCTTCCTCAGAAATGCCGCGGGTACGACACACATCCGGGGTTAATACCTTTCTGACCAATGAAAATCCATTACTGTGCAACCCGGCAGAAGGAATGCCATAGACATAATTTCCAGACTCAATTCGACTGCCGTCAATCACCTTTGATTTTTCTACAATACCCACAGAAAATCCAGCCAGATCAAAGTCACCTTCTCGATAAAGGTCATTCATCTCGGCCATTTCTCCACCCACCAAAGCACACTCGGATTGCAAACACCCCTCGACCATGCCGTCGATCAAAGCCTTCACATGCTCAGGAACCAAAGCATGGCAGGCGATATAGTCTAAAAAAAACATGGGTTTTGCCCCACAACAAATCAAATCGTTCACACACATGGCCACCAAATCAATGCCCAAGGTATCAAACTTTCCCAAATCAATGGCAATTTTAAGCTTTGTACCCACGCCATCTGTACACGACACCATCACAGGTTCTTGATACCCCACAGGCACCTGCACCATAGCCGCAAATCCGCCCAAAGAATTCAAAACATGCTTCGTAAAGGTTCGTTTTACACTGGGTTTAATCAGATCTACCGCCCGATTCCCTGCCTCAATATTCACACCCGATTGTGCGTAGTTCATCAAAACTCCTTCAAAAATGGACATATAAAAACCCACGTTATCATAACAAACATACCTCATAATACAAACTTCAAGAGCCTCGACATGTGTCTCTTTAAAAAATGAAATTTATCGGTCTCATTCATCGATAACTAAACGAGTTCAATCTTTGACTGGAGTTACCACCCTGGAGTCACCGCCCAATGTATAAATATCTTTCCAACCCCTCCAGTACAGTCGATTTCATAAATACCGCCACGTTAAGAATGCCATACGGAGGCAAGCTTGCTGATTATACAGCCGCGTATACACGAAAATCCTCATCTCCACACAACGCTATTAAACTCACGATTGAGCCGCCGCCTATTGAAACGCTTACACCCGCGATGGCAAAAGATCTTCCTGGGATTCAAATCAGGCATAAAAATGACTATTATTCTGTATTTCCCGGATCCGCCCCAGACCAGCTCATCCTTACCAACAGTGATCCAAAACATCAGAACAAAATTTTGAAATTTACAGATGCTCCTGAAGTATCGCCTGGGCAAAAAAGAAGGTTCTCAGCTCAAGAGGATGTACTCTACTATTCTGAATTAAAAACCTTAACACCCAACCCCCTTAAAGATCGAACTGCCTACATTATGGAGTCTCACATAATAATCAAGGGCCCTCTTCTTGGAAAAGGGTCTTTTTGTGAAGTCTACAAAGGCTTTCTCTTTCACCCCGAAACAGGCCTCTATAGTGAATTAGCCATTCGAATCCCCTTTAAAAAACAGCCGCCAAACCCAAACTATGAGCACCTCCTATCGCTAAAAACTCAAGAAGGATGCGAAGGACTTGCTTTACCGTTATTTCATGGCGATTCTGATTTAGGAAAAATCGAATGCATTCCCCTTGCAAAAGAGAGCCTTAGAACAACCGTTATCGGGACTCTAGAGGCAGGTGAAAAGATCCTCAAAGATGTCCAAAAAGCACTAGAACTGCTCCACAAAAACAACCTTATCCATGGCGATATTACACCCAGCAATATCCTCATAACCCACGAAGGCCTGATAAAAATTACTGATTTTGATGGGGTTCAGTTAAGTCAAAAGTCAACGCCCAGTGACAGCGCTTTTATTACAACCTCCAGCTATCTGTCTTCAAGCATTGCAGGCACTTATGGTGCGACCCACCCCAAACAAGACTTCTATGCCCTGGCCCTGGTTGGGCTGGAACTTTGGAGCCGCTTCACTCAAAAAGAGACTCCGTCTATCACGGACATATCCCTCATGAACTTAGAAAAAATCAAAGAATGTCTCGCTCCCCACGGAACAAAGGACGACCCCTTACTCACCCAATGTCTGTCCCTTTTTGAAAAAGCATTTGAGATAGAAACCACAGAACACATACAAAAGGATTAGATTTAAAAGAAGCTTTTACCACGTTTCAAGAGACCATAAGCAATCTATTAGAGAACAGGTCTATCAAAATTGTTATCCAACTAATTACCCAAAGAAAAAGATCTAGATATTTCTCAATAGAGTCCTGTTATAATACCATTTATACACGCTTAAAAGTGAGCGCCTTCACTTAAGGAGCCAAACAAAACAAAACAAAATAATTTTTTTTCTTACTCTTTTATCGATGATAGATGAAAGATATTAAAAAACTGTTCAATAGTGAAAGGAACAATTATGGCATTTGCAGCAACAACAGCACAAACAGCAGCAGCAGGCTCTGGAGCAACAAGAACCGGACCCGGTGGTCCGGAACAAACACCTCATCAAAGAACATTGAAAGATTTACAAGATCCTAAGATTCTAACCAACCCAAATTTACGCATAAATTTAAATTTAACGGGTCCAAAAAGTCTAGATTTACAGGACAGTACATTACTTAGTCATAAATTAATTAAAAATGGACTTGAACTACAAATTAAAAATGGTGCACAAAAATTTAGAATTACTATTAAATTGAATGCAGACGCCACTAAATGGTCTATTCAAGTTTCTCCTGTTGGGCTACGCACAGAACCCTTTGATCATGTAGCATGTACGCTTATATTTACAGTACCGAAGGTCACAACAAAACATGATCCCGATACAAGAATCACTATTTCGCATCAAACAACGCCGCCTTCGACCCCACCTATCACAGCCCCCCCTCAAGATTTTTATGGGTTAGCAGGTTCCCTTTATGAAGAACTACCACCACCTGGTCACACCAAACCAAGAGCATCAACAAATCCCCTACTACTATCTGAGGTAGCTCCTCCCTCACGTCAAAAATCAGGACAGGCGCCCCCCCCCATACCTACGACGCCAAGACCAGGGAAAGCTTCAACACCTACTGTCAGTCCGGGTACAACACTGTACGCAAGCAGCGGCCCTGCCCCAGAAGCGAGGCCCCAACAAACAATAACATACCGAGATGGCAAGACATATGTTCTAGGTCCTGATACCCAAGCCCTATATGCAGTTCCAACAAAGCCTAGAACTACTCAAGCACCCAAGTAAAATTAAACCCCTCGCTAGAAATGAACCCATTCTTACAGGCTGACTTTGACAACACATCCCTGGCTAGCCTGGTAAGAAACAGTCCCAAAGTGGCCAATTTCCAATTTCTTAGGTAAAATGCCCTTCTAATGATTTCACTTTATGTTCGCAAGGCCATTTCAAAATTTCTAACTGAACTTCTTAGCTCTTCTTTCTATATCAAAATTGCAAGCAGCCTAGCCTCTTTACCTGTTCAAATCGAGCACACTAAAAACAGTGCCCGAATGGTTCGGACTTCGTTTCAAGGGGTGTTAAACAGCCGTATTATTCCCTTCCATTTACATCAAACTTGGCCCTATTGGGTCGTGCAACAAACCGATCCTCAAAATCCCTCTTACACACATACAGGCTTTCCCGCACTGCTTCTCAACAGTACCCAACGCAATTGGACCGTGATCAGCTCCCCCGGCATTTCTGACCGAGCCATTGTCGACCCACGCGGACTTATAACCCCTTATCCTATGGGGTGGTCTTTAGATTTTTGGATCTATCTCGACAAAAAGCTGATTGTCCCAGCCACACTTCCACAGGTAACCCAAGTCATGGCCAACAACAAAGCACTGATTCAAACGGCCTATACCAAAGACACCCTAGAAGTCATGTCTGAAGCCTTTTTTAAGCAAGAACCCGACCATCATCAAAGCCTTCTATTGAATAAAGTAACCCTCAAAAATACAGGGCATTTAGCCAAAGCTTTTTCTTTTTTCTTTGCCATTCGTCCGTTTAATCCCGAGGGTATTTCACCGATTGAAGACATTACCTATCTTAGCTCAAATGCCTTTGTGGTCGATAACCGATTGGCCTTAGTTTTAGATCAAAAACCACATAATATTGTGTGTTTGCATTTCGAAGATGGGGATGTCTCGGAACACATTAACTCTTGGGAAATGATTTTAAAAACCAAATGCCAACATCATTTGGGAAGTGCTTTTGCCGAATACAAAGTTGTTTTACAACCAGGCGAAACCCAAAGTTTTACCTGCAAGTTACCTACAGATCCGGCCTCGCGCCTGAAAGGCCTGATGAACAAGACCTTACCCTTACCACAAGCACAATTACTGAGTCATCAAATTTATCATATTCAAAGCATTCCCTATGAAGACACTAAACTTCAAGTAAACTCGGACTGGGACGGGCTTTTCAAATCGTTCATGTCTGTCAGACTCCCTCAAAGTCAGGTACAAAACCTGGTTGAACTGAACATGGCCCACCTGCACAGCTTTATCGAGAGAAAACCCCTCTCTGTCTCACAATTTAGCGATAAATCGTCTCGCATTCACGATACCACTTATCTCATTTTTGCCCTCAACCGAATCGGCTCTTTTGACATGTCGAAAAAAATTCTGAAAAGCAGTCGTTTTTTTGAAACCAAAAGGTTCTATCCTTATCTCAGAGGCGACCGCACCGGACAACTTTTGGTCGCACTCTACGATACCTATGCCTTGAGCCAAGACATCCCTTTTATCGAAAAGCATTTTGGACAAGTGGAAAGCTTGGTGAAAAAAATCAAAGGGCACGGAAAAAACTGGACCAATACACAGCAAGTCGCTACGGAACTCAAGAACTTTATCAATCGCCAAACAGGCCGAGAAGTATACTTTTTTGACTATTTTTGGGCGGTTGCAGGCCTCAAAGCTGCCGCAAAAATAGCCCAGGCTTTACACAAAACTGAAGAAGTTCTGCAGTTCAACCAACTTCACCAAGAATTTTCAGGTTATCTGACTGTTCTACTCAGAGATGCCTTAGGACCTCTCCCAAAATTCGAATACATCCCAGTCTCAACCAAAAGAGGTGTGGACACAGGACTCATGATGTCTTTAAGCAGCATTTTCCCCTTATCTGTTTTAGACGCCTTCGACCCTCGCATTACACAAACCTTGTCTCTGCTCGATCCCTACCTTGTCAACGGACTGCTCTATAGCCCTATTGGAACGCCTGGCTTTGCCATCGCTCAAAACTGCCAACTGGCCCAAATATACATGGCCAGAAATGACTTAAGAGTCTGGGATATTTTCAACTGGATCACTCAAAAAGCAACGTCTACCGGAGCATTCCCAGAAACCATTCACCCCATTAGCGGAAAAGGCAGTGCCGGAGAAGGACATAGCAGCCTTGCCAGCGCCAGTTTTATTCATCTCTTTAGAACGATGCTGGTTCAAGAAACAGACAATACCCTCATCCTCTTTCCCTTCTTGCAGCCTCAATGGCTTACTGAAGAAGGCCTTTCTTTGGAAAACGTACCCACCCTCTTCGGAAAACTATCTTTCACTCTCAAAAAAGCAGGTTCAAAAGCCTTGCTTGAACTTTCATTAATACCAATAAAAACCCTTCAAAACATTCAGGTATTTCTTCCAAAACCAAACCCTGTTCTAGTCGGCACACTGACACCCGATACGACCCAGGCCGAATTTGAACTGATCCTGTGAGCCTTTGTGCCCATTTTCCCCTCTGTGGCGGATGCCAAAAACGCGACATCCCCTATCCCCAACAACTTCTTGAAAAAGAGACCCAGTTCACCCAACTTTTCACCTCCCATTTCCCCGATTTTGCCCCACTCATTCAACCCATTTTAGGATGTACGCTTCAAGACTATTTCAGAAATAAAATGGAATTTTCATTCGGAGGCACCGACCCCTCTGAACCCGAACAAAACCTCTTTCTCGGTCTTAAAAAACGAGGCCGTTTCGACGCCATTATCCCCCTCGAGCACTGTTATTTACACTCACCTACCACCCAAGACATTTTAGCCACAACCGCTGCATTTTTTGCAGAGAAAAAAATAACCACATGGAATTACTACACCAACGAAGGAACACTCCGATATCTCACTGTAAGACACTCTAAAACCACAGGCGAGTTTCTACTCATTCTTGTTGTATCCCAATATGCTCCCTGTTTTCAAGACTGGGCCCAAACTCTTAAAACCCAATTCCCCCAAATCAAAAGCATCGTGGTAGCACTTCAAACAACCCAAAGTGACACTGCCTATACAGACCACACAACGGTTTTACTCGGCGAGCCTTTCTTAGAAGAAGAACTCGATGGCCTAACCTTTCGCCTCAGCCCCTATTCATTTTTTCAAACCAACACCCATCAAGCCAAAGTGCTTTACAAAACCATCGAATCATTCGCGAATCTCAACAACACCGACACTGTACTAGATCTCTATTGTGGAACTGGCACCATAGGCCTTTATTTGGCCCGTAAAGCAGGAAAAGTCATTGGCGTCGATGAGAACCCTCACTCTATTGCAAACGCCCAGAAAAACGCCGAAATAAACAGGCTTTCCAATACTCTTTTTCTGACAGAAAATGTCAAAAACTTTCTCAAATTCAACCCCGTCCATGCCGATTGTATTGTTATTGACCCCCCCCGAGATGGGCTGGCCCCTAAAGCCCTCAAGCGCGTTGTTGAGCGTCAAGCCAACCAAGTAATTTATGTCTCATGCAACCCCAAAAGCTTGCTCAGAGATTTACCCGTGCTCTTACAGGGGGGCTACACCCTTGAAGCCATTCAACCTGTCGATATGTTTCCACATTCAGGACACATAGAGGTGGTGACCAAACTAATCCTTACACACTCCCTCTCCCATAGCCGCTGAACGTTCATATTCTATTTTTTTCCAGATAACCGTCATCATATTTACCCACTTATCCTTCTGTTTATTCATTCTACAGAGGGTATACTGTCGATCAGCATCGGCAAATAATCGTTGCAACCTGAGATCCTCAGACGGATGGTAAAAAAAATCATCCGCCAATTCTCCCCTCAAATAAGACTCAAACATACTGGGTGCAACCGTTGTTTTACTCATAGAGGCTTTATACACATCTCTAGCCAAAGCCTTAGCGTCTTCCTTATTTGTAAAGATACCCTGTGCCAGTATAAGCATTACCATGTAGAGTGTCGTCTTAGGTGTTTCTATTGCGCAATTACCAGACCACTGAGGGTTCATTGGATCTAAAACCATTGTCGAAGGCAGCTGAACCACCCCTGGTATCTGCAATAAATCAGAGTACACATATCGTGATCCATCTTCCGATGGATGCTGATCCATGTATAGTGTAGATAGGTGAAATAAAACACTCGAAATCTGGTCCTTACACGCAGAAAAGTCATACCCCTTCACAGGATACACCTTATCTCTCAAAGGAGTTTTCAAAGATTTTCCACCTCGATTACACACATATATTCTATTGCAAAATACGATATATCCAACCGAATGACGCTTCCAACCCCCAAGCAAGACTTGAGGAAAACGCTCACTCCTTTTTAAAACATGGTCAAAATCACATTCGTGAAATATCGAATAGAGGTCATGACGAAGCACCTCTTGAGTTTGAGCTAAAATTTTATGGTCATCAGAAACCCCTCGCTGGACTGCAGCCTCTATAAAATACCCAAAGAGTCTAAACCCGTCCAAACTTAACCCCGCCTCTACAGGATTAATACCCAAGAGTTTATGTAACATATCCCCTTTATTACCCCAAAACTGGCTTGGAATAAGAGATATATTACTCTGTTCTAAAAAACCTCTGGGCTCTTTTTCTATTCTCTTTAAAAAGGTGCCTCGATACCACTCACCAGACTTTGAAGAACCTAACAAAGTACGCCATGATCCTAGCCCATGAGGCTGGCCTTTTTCCATTTTGCCGCTATACGTATCCCCATTGGCAAATGTAATGACTCCCTCGCCAGGCCATTTCCCCAAATTCCAAACCCCTATATATGTCGTTCCATCCGGATAAACATACTCCCCCTCCCCGTGTTTGTGATCTTTACGCCATTTCCCACGATAATAAACCCCATCGCTGTAGCACATCTGACCTTCACCGTCACGCATTCCATTCGTTACCTGTCCTGCATAAAGCGCACGCGAATAGCATATTCTTTTCGTCTGAGCAGAGGAGTCATTGTTTTGAGAAGAACTTTTTCTTTTACGGACCAAAGGAGGTCCTGTTTGTGAAAACGACGCCTCGCCTAGTAGATCATAAGCCACTACTTTTTTATAGCTAAAAACGAATACCATATCCTCATTATCGAACACATGTGAATTAAAATTTCACAATAGATTTCTTGCATAACCACTATTTTAAAAGCTGCCAGTTATAGCGGATCCTCCGAAAAAGTGTAGCCACGAATAAAAGATATAATATTTTTTGAAATGATTTTGCAATATAGGTTTTATTTTATGTGATAACATAGTAGCCACGATGTATATCACAAAAACAAAGAAGAAGGTCGGAACCAAGATTCACCTCTCCATCCCTAACCTTTCTTTCCAACCTGTAGCCTAGAAAAAAAGCTCCTCTTTGTACCTAGCTAGCCTCATCTTGTTTTCGGAAGATCCGTTACAACAAATTAAAGAGATCAAATCATGGTATAGTCCCCGCAAAACAAATCCATAAAATAGCGTCCTCAATGCCTTTTGTCAGAGGTTCATGAAGTCTATTTTAGACGCTTAAACCCTTCGCTGGCCCATTACCTATAGTAAGCCTTTTAGTAAGCCTTTTTTGGGCGAAAAGAGTAACGCAATAATAAAGAAAAACCCTTGGCATAAAACAATGCAAGCACCGGTAGACCCATTTAAAAAGTAGCTGATATAGGTGCCAAGTACGGCACTGCTCACAGCACTTAATGTGGCAATTTGGAGCATTTCATCAAAGTTGTCTGTGGCTAGAAAGGCAATGCATCCTGGGGTAATGAGCATAGCTACGGTCAAAATAATTCCCACAGCTTGTAGTGATGCGACAATTGTTGCGGCCAAAATGGCGAGTAAGAGGTAGTGTAAAAATTTGACATTGAGTCCAATGGCTTTGGCGTGATGAATATCAAATAAAAACAGGAGCAAGTCTTTTCTGAGCGTGACGATAATAGCCAGAGTTATTCCTGAGGAGAGTAGGGCTTGAATGAGATCACTTTTTTCAATGCCTAATAAGCTACCAAAGAGGACATGGTTGAGGTGAACATCGGTTTGGATTTTGGTGAACATTACCAGGCCAATGGCAAATAATCCGGTAAATACAACGCCCATTACAGTGTCTTCTTTGATACGACTGTTGTTTTTGATCCAGCCTGTGGCGGTGGCGCATAGTAGCCCAGAAACAAAGGCGCCTAAGCCTAAAGGGATGCCCATAATGTAGGCTAAAACGATGCCTGGGAGGACAGAATGAGAGACGGCGTCTCCCATTAAGGACCAGCCTTTCAAGACCAGATAACAGGATAAAATGGCGCAGACCGCACCCACCAAAGCGGCTACCCCCATGGCTTGGAGCATAAACGAATAGTGAAGTGGGGCGAGCAAATCCATTATAAGCTGACCTGACGTTTGAGTTTATGCTGGGCGAAAAGGCCGTGTCGTGGAGCAAAAATAAGGGCCAATAAAAAGAGGATGACTTGGAAAGTAACGATACAGCCACCCGTTGACCCATTGAGAAAGTAGCTGATGTAAGCCCCAAATACCGAGGTAAAAATGCCGATACCCATAGCAATCAGCATCATTGTTGGGAAGCGATCAGTGAGTAAATATGCAGTGGCCCCGGGGGTCACGAGCATCGCCACAACAAGGCAAGCCCCTACGGTTTGGAGGGCGGCGATTGCGGTGGCAGCCAGCAAGGAGAGTAGTGTGAAGTTCAATACGGTGGTGTTGAGGCCTAGGGCCTTGGCTTGGTTGGGGTCAAAGATAAATAAGACCAAGTCTTTCCACTTTAGGGCAATAATGAGACAGGTGATGGCGGCAATGATGACCAGTTGTAAAATATCTTGGTCAGAGATTCCTAAAATGTTCCCAAACACAATAGTTTTGAGGCTGATATTACTGGGAAAAAGGGAGATTAACAGCACCCCCGCTGCAAAAAATGTAGTAAACACGACCCCAATAATGGCATCTTCTCGCAGTGCGGTTCTGGCTTTTAACCATCCCATGAGTCCGGCCGCCAGCATGCCACTGACAAAGGCCCCGATTGAAAAGGGGAGTTTGGCTAGGTAGGCCAATGACACACCTGGGACAATGGCATGAGAGAGGGCATCGCCCATCAACGACCATCCTTTGAGTGTGACAAAGCAGGAGAGTAGGGCGCACACGCCGCCCACTGCGGCACTGACCCATATGGCCTTGAGCATGTACTCATAGTGCAATGGGGTGAGCAGCCACGCAATCATTCAGCGTCTTCCTTATCGTGTCTATATCGTGGCATTGGCTTCCCATCTTGGTCAAAGATGAGTGCTCCTTCGTCGTCGGTGAAAACCTTGAGTTCATTTTGAGACGCACCTGGTTGGTCGGTGTGATCAATTTTGAGGTGACGCAGGGCGCCACCAAATGCAGCACTGAGGGTGGCTTCAGTAAAATGAGTGTTCGTCGGACCTACGGCAATTAAGGTGCGATTAATGAGAACTACCTGGTCACAATAATCAGGAATTGAGCCCAAATCGTGTGTCGATACCAAAATGATATGGCCCTCGTCTTTTAGGGTTTTTAAGAGTGATATCATTGCGACTTCGGTTTTGACGTCGACTCCGGTAAAGGGCTCGTCTAACAAAATGATTTTCCCTTGTTGTGCAAGAGCTCGGGCCAAAAACACGCGTTTTTTTTGCCCCCCGGATAGTTCGCCAATTTGACGGTCTTTAAATGCGAGCATGTTGACCCTTTTAAGGCTTTCAGTGGCCATTTCAATATCATTTTTCGAGGGGATTCTTAAGAAATTCATATAACCATAACGTCCCATCAAGACCACATCCCAAACGGACACGGGGAAGGCCCAATCGACGTCTTCAGATTGGGGGACGTAGGCGACCCAGTTTTTTTTCTGCGCTTTAGAGACACTCCCACCGGCGATCTGAACCTGGCCTTGGGTGGGGCGAATGAAACCCATGATGGTTTTGAACAGCGTGGATTTTCCACTGCCATTGATCCCAACTAAGGCACAAATAGTGGGGTGATTGAGTTCAAAGCTGATGTTGCTTAAGGCATGATGTCCATTGGAATAAATGACAGAAATGTTTTCAACCGAAAGTGAAAAATCTGATGTTGAATGCGGCAATGTCATTGGCTGTCCTTTTGAGGCTTGAGTGTGTTTAGTGCCCCTAAAATGGTTTTGGTGTTGTAGTTGAGTAAATCTAGATAGGTCGGGGCTGGGCCACTTGGATCGGTGAGTGAGTCTACAAACAAAATTCCGCCAAAAGTGGCCCCCGTTTCTTTACACACTTGGCGTTGGGGTTTGTCACTGATTGTACTTTCAGAAAATACGAGGGGGATATGATTTTTTCGGATGGTATCTACTACTTTTTGAATTTGTTGTGGGGTACCTTCCGCATCGGCATTCACGGGCCAGAGGTAAAGCTCTTTTAAGCCATAGTCTCGGATAAAGTAACTAAAGGCTCCTTCACTGGTTACGAGCCATCGTTGATTTTGTGGGAGGTGTGCAAAAGTCTCTTTGAGTTGGGTATCAATGGCCAAGATTTTGGCGCAATATGATTGGGCATTGGTAGTGTAGGTCTGGGCATTTTGGGGATCTAATTCAACAAAGGCTTTACGGATATTTTCAATATAAATGAGGGCATTTTGAGGCGACATCCATGTGTGTGGGTTGGGTTTGCCGTTATAGGGTCCTTCGCTGATGCCCATGGGGGAAATGCCTTGGCTTAGTTCCACACTTTTGACGCCTTGGATCTTACCCATAAATTTTTCAAACCAACGCTCAAGTCCCATCCCATTTCTCAATACTAAAACGGCAGATTGGGCTTTGACGATATCGAGTGGGGTGGGTTCGTATTCGTGAATCTCCGCCCCGGGTTTAGTGATCGAATCGACGATGAGTTTATCCCCGGCAATATTTTGGGCCATGTCTTGCAAGATGGTAAATGTGGTGACGACGTGTTTTTGTGAGGGTGTTTTTTTTGAGGGGTTTAATTGTGTTTGGAGGACCGCGAACAGTCCGAATAGGCCCAAGGCCAATAAACTCCAGCGTAAATAGGTTGGTTTCATGTGGGATAAATCTCCTTAATGTAGCCTATGCTACATTCTGCAGGCTAGACTGTCAATCATTTTTTTGGTCTAATTAGGCCCTGTTGACCCATCCTCGTTTTTATTCACAAGGACTAGAAATTTGAGCCACAATTCAGAACAAGAAGATCACGACCTTCCGGTAGAGGGCAATTCGGTTTCGTTTTCAAAAACGCGACGTGAGCATTCCACAGAAATTATGGAAGACTATGTGGAAGCCATTGCAGATCTTATCTTTGAATCAGGAGAAGCCAGGGTGGTTGAGTTATCCCGGCGGATTGGGGTAACCCATGTGACCGTGACCCGAACGATCGATCGTTTGGAAAAAGCGGGATATGTGATTTGCCCGCCTTATCGGGCTATTTTTTTAACTGAAAAAGGAAATGCATTGGCCAGGTCGTGTAAAGAGCGTCATCAAATTGTAGTGGCTTTTTTACATTCACTAGGGATTTCTGAGCAGACCGCCAATCTGGATGCTGAAGGAATCGAACACCATGTCAGTACTGAAACGCTTCAGGCCTTTAAGCATCATTTAGCGCTGTTGCACAAGGTCACGCTTTGAAATATCCAATCCCTTGGCCATTCATAAGCGGATGAACCATCCGGTTGAATGTGACTCGTTTTATCCCTGTCAATTGTCTAAATTCTTCCTGACCGACCCCTTTTATAGACTCCTATCTCAAGTTTAGCCCTCCTTTTTTTTAGGTCTATTTTATACTTATGAAAAATCAAAAAATAAGGTACTCTATTGACTATGCCTGCATTGGCCGATCTTTCTGCTGCACTTGCACAAAATGACCCCATGTTATTCCTCAAAACCTACATGCAAATGGTTGTAGACGGGGACAATTTATCCGTACCCAGCAGCCTTCAAAAAGACCGTGTCAAAGAAGGATGGACAGACATTTTAGAGTCACTTTCCTTCCCATTGACAGACGACTTTCTCGATCACATTTCTCGGGTTTGGATCACCGTAGTCAAACGCCAAGGAGGCACAGTCTCTCCCACTTTTGCCAAAGAAGTTTTAGATATTTTATTAAACCGAGCACAACCCAAGCCCCCTGCCTCGAAACAAAAGGCCCCTACCGACATTCCATCGGCACCTACTACCCTGA
>JAHFDB010000013.1:16612-33138 GCA_023249195.1 bacterium
ACACTCTGTGATCGACGCCAAAAAACCCACTCAAAAAGAAGCCATTGATAAAAACGTACTGGCAGATATTTCAAAAAACGACATCGAAGGTTTTCTGATGCATTTTTTATCGTATACTCAAATCAATATCAAACCCACGGTTCCGCTAAGCACTGTTTTAGGGGTCATTTCTGATCGATGGGAAGACATTTTAATGCGTGAATATGGCATTGTACCTACCCCCGCATTTCTAACGCAAGTATCCTTAAAGTGGTTCTATTGGGTAAATGTAAAAGGCATTCCGATCGACATGGAAAAACTTAGCGCTCTTTATATAGAGCTGGCGGGAAAACACCATGCCAAACCCAAAACCAAAAAGGCTGCCCCTCAAATACAAAAGACAAAAGGATTTTTTGCAAGGTTGTTTGGAATATAGCCATCAAAAATTCTTAACAAAGGACTGCCGAAGCCGCCACACAAGCCCCACTTGAAACCATGAAAATTGTAAGACAGACTTACAATAATGCAAAAACAACTTTCTCGAAACTTGCAATTGACCGTTGAAGACAGTGGTAAGAAGTCTCTCTTCGGCATTAAAAAAACTATGCTTTTAAGTACAAATAAGATATAATTTAACTATCCGCTATGATTACCCAAGTATCTATTAAAAATTTCAAAAAATTTGAACATGCAGGCTATGAATTAAATGCATCCACAACCCTTTTCGTTGGGCCTAATAATGGGGGAAAAACAACCGCATTACAAGCAATTGCACTGTGGAGTTCTTGTATCCAAATTTGGCGAGACAAAAAAGGGTCCTCTGATAAGAGCAAAAGCATTACCAAAAGACCTGGGGCACCTATTGTTCAAACCGAAGTCTATGCCACGCCTATTGGGGATTTAAAATTACTCTGGTTTAAGGCCATCACCCAAGACGAAAAAAGTGCAAGAAGAGCGATCCATATTACCGTTTTTGGAACCACTCAAGGTATCCCATGGGAATATGGAATAGAACTAACCTACCATAGCCCAGAAATGATTTATTGCAAGCCCTTAGATTATCGCAAATCAATTCCTGAAGACGTTGATAACGTCTTTCATCTTCCCCCACTCTCCGGAGTACAAATCCAAGAACCTAAAATGGAACTAGGAGCACAGCGTCATATCATCGGTGAAGGCCGCCCGGGCGAAGTATTAAGAAATCTCTTACTTCAAGTCCAACACAAAGGAAAATGGGAAGAACTCACCGAAATTATCTTTAATGTGTTTCAAGTAAAACTCCAAGAAATTCCCTTCAACCCTTCTACAGATAAAAATATTAGAGTGTATTATCGATTTGATAGTACAAAAAGTGGAAAAGGAAAAGAACTCGAAATTGCAAGTGGAGGCAGTGGTTTTTTACAGTTTCTTCTGCTCGCAGCCTATGTATATACCCACGAAAACGCCATTCTTTTAGTAGATGAGCCCGACAGTCACATGCATGTCATGTTACAACAAGGGATGTATAACTGGCTCAAAGAAACTGCAAATAAAAACAACTCTCAGCTTTTGGTCACAACACACTCTGAAGTCATTATTAATTCAACCAGCGCAGACGATATTTATGCCGTTTTTAGCAACAGCCCTACAAAATTAGTCGAGGCAAAAAACAAAAAACACCTCAATGATGCCCTTAAAAAGGTGTCCACTGTAGAAATTCTCAATGCTCAAGAAAAGAAATATATCCTTTTTGCCGAAGGAGACACTGATCTTCGATTACTCGCAAGGTGGGCAACCGTCTTGCATCATTGTTCAAGAGCGTCTTTGTTAGATGTTTTTTTCTCGCCCACAAAAAACGATCAAAGCACAGCCGCAATAGAGAAATTTACAAGTTTAAAATTAATAGAACCTGATTTAAAAGGTCTTTTTATTCGAGATAAAGTTCAAAAAATAACAGAAGATTACCCAAAAGGTCTAGACATCACCTATTTATCCCGTACTGAAATTGAAAATTACCTAATTGTACCCGATGCACTCAAAAGATATATAGAAAAAGAACTCGGGCCTATCCATGCAGAAGCGGCACAACATTATCTCACAGAGCATCTGGCACCCGCCCTTTTTAAGGATCCTCTCAAAAATGATTTTAATGGAAAAGGAAGTGAGTTTTTAGAAAAGTTCTTTCACCATATTGGCTATAAATTAAACAAAGGCAATTATTGCGAAATTGCATCTGTCATGACTCCAGATGAAATCCACTCCGACATCAAAAATATTCTTGATAAAATCGCAAAAATCTATACCTCCACTCTCAAGTCCCATGAGTCCTAACCCTCCCCACTTCCTGATCATCGACGGCCACTCGCTGGTTTTTCGGTGCTATTATGGCTTTCCAGCCACACTGACCCTGCCAAACGGACAACCCATTCACGCTGTATACGGATTCATCACCTTGCTATTCAAGGCTATCGAAGACTTTAATCCCGAACACCTCTGTATTTGTTTTGACAGAAAAGAACCCACCTTTAGGCATATTCTGTACGAAGCTTATAAAGCCCACAGACCCCCTGCCCCTGAAGATTTATTTGTTCAAGTCACCTTATTGAAAGAACTTCTGGAAAAACTCAAAATCCCTGTCCTAGAAGTCCCTGGCTTTGAAGCAGACGACCTTATGGGAACCCTGTCTCTAGAGGCAAAGAAACATCACCTTCACACGCTATTAATGACTTCTGACCAAGACGCCTTGCAACTTGTCGATGACACAACCTCGGTGGTGATGAATAGCAAATCGTCCCTCCCTTGGGTGCGTTTTACACCCGAAGAAGTACAAAAAAAATACCAGTTTTCTCCGATACAAATGATCGACTACAAGGCCCTTCGAGGGGATACCTCCGACAACATTCCCGGAGTCCCAGGCATCGGGGAAAAAACCGCCACAGCCCTCATTACCCAATTTTCAAACTTAGACACTGTTTATGCCCATCTCGATCAAGTCGCATCGGCCTCGGTACGGGCAAAACTTGAATCGGGAAAGGAAAAAGCCTTCTTGTCTAAAGAACTGGCCACCATTCACCGAGAAACCCCACTGCCAATCCCTATTGAAAAACTCACCTTTCAGCCCAATTGGGTCGAGATTGTTCCCGTTTTTGAAGCCTATCAATTCAAAAGCCTGGCCAGAAAATATGCCGCCAAGGCCCCCCAACAACTGGGCTTATTTGGAGATGCCGCAACCCCTTCCAAACCAGTCGCCGAGAAAAAAAACAGCCGAAATATAAACACCCATGAAGAACTGATGCCCTATCTAACCCTGCTTCAAGCCGGCAGCGGTATATATCTTGACATTGCGCTTAGTAGCGAAACGGCTATGCAAGCCGATATTGTAAAAATTGGCCTTTTTTCTGACAAAATGGGACACGTTCTAGAATGCGACCCGATGCTTCTTCACTCGCTAAAGCCCCTCTTGGAAAACACCGCTGTCCCCAAAACCCTTCACAATGCCAAACATGCCGAACTGGCGCTAAAACGTGTAGGAATTCAACTCAAAGGCGTCATTGCAGACACCCTGCTAATGGGATATCTGCTCAACCCAGGCTCAGAACTTTCTTTGGGAACCCTGCTAGAAAAATATTTTCCAGAAAAAATATTTTCTACCCCCTTGGCCTCCGGACAAAAAACATGGGCATTGGCCGAGCTGACACCCCTTTTAAACATGCTTATTCACACTCAAAAAATGGATACCCTTCTGCGCACTATTGAACTTCCCTTGGCCCATGTGCTGGCTGAAATCGAATATGAGGGTGTCTGTTTAGATACGGGCTATTTAAGTCATCTTCAAAAAGAATTCTCCGAACAAATGCATCTCGCCAAAATCCACATTTATGAACTCGCTGGCCAAGAATTCAATGTAAACTCGCCCAAACAACTTTCCGAGATCTTATTCGACAAACTCAAGCTCCCCGAGTTCAAAAAAACCAAGACAGGGCGGTCTACCGATGCCTCGGTTCTTGAAAAATTGGCACCCAACTACCCCATCGCAAACTGGATTTTGAAAAACAGAAGCCTCGAAAAACTGAACTCAACCTATGTTCAGGTCTTGCCCACTTTGCTGCACCCCCAAACCAAACGCATTCATGCTACATTTAACCAAGTAGTCACCATGACTGGACGGCTTTCAAGCTCAGACCCTAATTTACAAAACATTCCCATTCGCACAGAAGAAGGGCTTAAAATTCGCAAAGCCTTCATCCCCTCAAGCCCTGATCGGCTCATTTTATCCGCAGACTATTCTCAAATCGAGCTCAGAATCCTGGCCCATCTTAGCCAAGATGAAAACATGCTCAGGGCCTTCAAAAACAAAGAAGACATTCACGAATCTACAGCCGCGATTATCCACAACATTCCTATCACGGAAGTGACAAAGGCCCAACGCAGCAGTGCCAAAGCGGTTAATTTCGGCATTATTTATGGCATTTCTTCTTACGGATTATCTGAAAATCTCACTATCCCGGTTAAAGACGCTAAAGCCATTATTGAGAATTATTTTGCCACATTTCCTCGCATTCAAGCCTTCATCGACTCAACCCTTGAACAAACCCGAGCCTCTGGCGAAGTTGCCACCGAATTTGGACGCATCCGGCGCATCCCCGACATTCGTTCCTCTAACTTTAGCCTGAGACAATTTGCGGAACGCACCGCTGTAAACACCCGCATTCAAGGCACCGCAGCCGACATTATGAAACTGGCCATGATCGCGCTTCAAACTGAACTTGAAAAAAGACAAGCCCCCTCTAAACTGATTATTCAAGTTCACGATGAACTGGTGCTGGATGTGGTTTCATCTGAACTCGAAAAAATAAAAAATCTAGTTCAAAATACAATGGAAAATGTGGTATCGTGGTCTATCCCGTTAAGTGTGGATCTGGAAACAGGACACACATGGGCAGAGATAGGCTAACCCAATGACCCCCGAAACGTTTACATGGCTCGATTTTGATCAATGGACCCTTCAAGGATACCGATGGCTGCCTCAAGGGGACATCCGCGGCATCATTCATATTCTCCATGGCATGACCGAACATGCCCTGAACTATAGAAAAACAGCCCAATTTTTAACCGACCATGGCTTTGCCGTCTATGCACAAGATCTGCGTGGACATGGTCAAAGTGCAAAACTGAACCCCCCATTAGGCTATTTAGGCTCTAATGGATGGCAAGCCATGATCGAAAATGTCAAAGATATTCAAGACAAAATTCAGACTGATTTCCCCGAAAAACCCGTCTTTATTTTAGGTCACAGTATGGGCACTTTTTTAGCCCAAGCCTTTGCAGCGAAATATGGGCAAAATTTAAAAGGTCTGATTTTATCGGGAACCTCATTCGAACCAGCTTCTGTCACGCTTCCTTCTTTAATTTTAGCCAAGACGCTCTCTGTCATATGGGGTCCAAAATCAAAAGGCAAACTGTTTTATTCCATCATTTATGGCGGATTTAACCGCAAATTTTTCCCTAACCGCACCCCATTTGATTGGCTAAGTCGCGACAACACCGAAGTAGATGCCTATTGCGCCGATCCCCTCTGCGGTTTTGTCCCTTCTTTAAGTTTTTTTTACGAGCTCTTCAGTGGACTGTTAGCCCTTTATGGAAAAAACGAACTTAAAATGATCTCAAAAAACCTTCCCATTTATCTTTTCTCTGGAGACAGTGACCCCGTAAGCCACAATGGTAAAAGCCTCAAAACCCTTATCGCACTTTACCGGAAACGTGGAAATCCATTAGACTATCACCTTTACAAAGACGGGCGACACGTGATGCTAGCGGAAACCAATGCCGCAATGGTCCACGACAACCTTCTTCATTGGATAGAGGCCCATCTCGAAAGGAAATACATTTGAACTGGCAAACACGACAACACTGTGCAACCCTTACCCCCGCTGACTGTGGAAAAACAAGCACCTTTTACGGATGGATCGACACCATACGCGACCATGGACATTTACTCTTTATTCATCTTCGTGACATCACAGGCATCGTGCAAATTGTGTTTCATCCTGAAAACAAAGAAGCTTACGCCCTCGCACAAACCCTGCGCAGCGAATATGTGATTGAACTCACAGGAAAAGTGGCCAACCGACACAAAGATACCTATAACCCACATCTGGCCACCGGAACCCTCGAAATTTTAGCCCAAACTCTCACCATTCTGAGTGAAGCTGAAACCCCACCCTTTTTAGTGTCTGAAAAAGATGCTTTTGGAAACGAAGACCACCACACCACCCTCGATGAAGACCTTCGACTCACCTACCGCTACCTCGACCTTAGAAGACCGAGCATCCAACAAAAACTGATTCAAAGATCAAAAATTATCAAAACCATCCGCGACACTCTCCATGCCCACTGTTTTATGGAAATTGAAACTCCGATGCTCACCAAAAGCACCCCCGAAGGTGCCCGAGACTATCTTGTTCCTAGCCGAGTACATGCAGGCAAATTTTATGCCCTCCCTCAATCTCCTCAACTTTTCAAACAATTGCTCATGATGAGTGGTTTTGAGCGTTATTTCCAAATTGTCAAATGCTTCCGAGACGAAGACCTAAGACCTAACCGCCAGCCCGAATTTACCCAAATGGATTTAGAGGCATCGTTCATTGACGAGGCTTTCATTCAAACCCTAATAGAAACACTCATGACCCAGCTCTATGCCGACCAGGGACAAACCCTTCAAGCACCCTTTCAACGCATGACCTACAGCGAAGCCATTAACACCTATGGCAGTGACAAACCCGACCTTCGATTTGGACTCAAAATGGTAGAAGTTACCTCCCTTTTCAAAAACACATCTTATAAAATCTTTAACACTATTGTGAACTCAGGAGGCATGATCAAGGGCATCAACATCAAGGGCCAAGCCCAAAGCCTCAGCAAAAATGTGCTTCAAGAAGAACTTGCTAAAGGCCTTATTCCCAAACTGGGCGGCAAAGGCATGACGTGGATGAAAGTCGAAAACGGCATCCTCGACTCGAATATTGTTCAATTTTTCTCAGAAGAAGAAAAAACACACATCCTCACCACCATGCAAGCCGAAGAAGGCGACGTCTTGATTTTTATCGCCGACACCAAAGCCCAGGTTGTACACGACGTTTTAGGAAAATTTCGCCTTCATATCGCCCAAAGACAAAACATGATTCCAGACACCCTCGCAGCCTGCTGGATTATTGACTTCCCCCTCTTTGAATACCAAGATGGCCGACTCTACAGCGTACACCATCCTTTCACCCAACCCCACCAACCCCTCACCGGCAAAGAAGACTCTGAAACCCTGCTCAACATGAAGGCCCGCGCCTACGACCTTGTCGTCAATGGTGAAGAAATAGGCGGAGGCAGCATCCGAATTCACCGCTGGGAACAACAAAAAATCATCTTTGAATTACTAGGCCTCTCAGAGGCCGAAATTAACGAGAAATTCGGCTTTTTTGTCAAAGCCCTTACCTATGGGGCGCCTCCCCACGGCGGCATCGCCCTAGGCATCGACAGGCTCGTCTCAATGCTTTTAAAGACAGACTCTATCCGCGATGTCATCGCTTTTCCAAAAAACAGAATGGCCTACTGCCCTCTCACCCACGCACCTGACACCGTCAAAGAAGAGCAACTAAGAGAAGTCCATATTAAGCCGTTGGGAATGACCCTTTAAACTCAAATTCGCATTTTACATCGGATCTTCCGAAAAGAAGATGAGGCTAGCTAGGCACAAAGAGGAACTTTTTTTCTAGGCTACAGGTTGGAAAGAAAGGTTAGGGATTTTGAGAGCGAGAGCGTCAAAGATAGCTTTGCACTGACAGGAAGGGGATTGGATTTTTTTGACAGCCTTAAGTGTAGAGTTGGGGATGGAAAGGTGAACGGTCTGGAGCTGAGAGACGTAGTCCCAGGCGGCAGAATGAGTGAGATTGAGTGGTTTTATGAGGCGTGCAAAAGACTGAGCGATCATATAGGCGAGCATGGTAACGAGGACATGGGCTCGAGTGCGAGACTCTTTTCGAACATAAACAGGACGAATTTCAAGCATTCCGGTTTTGATGGTTCTGAAGGCGTATTCGACCTTGGATAAATCTTTGTAGCGAGCGTGAATGTCTTCTTTAGAGATTGTGTCTTTAGGCAAATCTGTTTTGAGGACGTAGCAGCCATCGTGCTGGGCAAGGGCTTGGTGCTTTTCTTTGTCTATCACAAGACTCACTGCTCTGTCAGTGAGCTTGAGCTCACAGAAAGAATGCAAATGAAAGCTCCGAAGTTTTTGGGCTATCCGACTGAGATGAAGATCGGCAGAGGCTCAGACCTCACTACGACTTAAATTGTATTTAGCCTCATATTTTATGTGTTTATATGGTTTTTAAATTAGAGTTGCCCCCAAAGTTGCCCCCTAATGATTTTGGGTGCCACTCAATGTTTATACGTTCTGAAGTTTTTCACAAGCTCACCAAATGTTTTGGGAGGATATTTTTCAAAAGAGTCTTCATCTACGAATACATAATCAAACCGGACTTTGTTCTGTGCGATGTTAATATCTTCACACCATTTTTTTAATCGATCTATTTTAAGTGGGCTATCCAAGTCTTCAAGTCCTTTTGTTTCGACAATGTATATTTCGTTTAGGCTTTTTTTTACCAAAAAATCAGGGTAATAATTCGAGATATTTCCATCAGCATTCGTATAATCAATACGGAAATTCACGGCGAAATAATTTTTGGCGTAGGAAATGATGTCCTCACATTTTTCAAGAAAAGAGGCAAAAGATAACTCAAGATGGCTGTCTCCGACAATTTTATTGAAAACACTTTTTTGGGCAATGAGATACCCCTGTTCTTTAACAACAAAGGGACGCGTTTTCTTGATCTTGATATAGTCTCGTATTTCTGCGCTACCTTTGTCTTGAATGGTTAGTTCATTAATCTTTTTTTTGAATGTCTCAATGATCGTTTTAGTAGCCTCTAGTTCTGATAAATTTCGAATAATATTCAAGTCATCGATATCGACTGGGGTGGTAAATAGGTGTTCAGCAATAAACTTTTTCACTTTACCGTGCAAGATATCATATCCACTGACCAGTCGAAGGTCTTTCATAATCACTTGGGAGAAATACCCGATAACACTTCGATAATCAGTGACTATTGTGGAATCCAGGTAAGTGCTGTGATTGATTTCGCCTGTCGTAATATCTTTAAAGATGATCTCTCGTTTCTCCGATTCTGAAAACTGTTTGCATTCAATTTTCTTGTTTCCAAATGAATCAAGAGAGAGGTCTTCAAGACGTTTGTATTCACGATAAATGCGTGATGATAAAACAGGGATTTCAATATCGAGTTTCTCGACGTCTTTTTTTGTATTTTCATTGTCCACTTCGATAATAATGGGTGCGTTGGCGGCAGTGCCTTCTCCCATCGGTTTTCGCTGGAGCTCGATACCTTCGCTTTTAATGGATTCGACAAAATCCATAAATGCATCTGTTCCAACCACACTCACATATTCAGTTATATCCACACCAGGATACATACGTCGCAATCCACGTCCAAGCGTCTGCTCAGGTAAGATATTGCTTTTGGCGACATAGGCTCTTAATCCCACAATAGTGGTTACATTTCGCACATCCCAGCCCTCTTTGAGCATTAAGACGGATACGATAGCCTTATAGGGACTATCCCACGTATCAATTTGATTCGATTGCTTGCGGAGTTTTTCGAGCTCTTCTTTACTTTTCTTTGAGTCTGATTCAGAGATTTCTCCATTGTTATTGGTATGAATAACTAGAACAGAACCCTTGAGCTCTGGGTATGTATTTTCTAGATACTCTGCGACATCATCACAGTTTTTAGTATCATCTGTCATTACAAATAGAACGGCTTTTTTGGTAAGTTTTGCATGCTCAGGGTAAACCTTTCTCCACTCTTCTACGCCTAGATGGATGTAATCTGCGTATTTTTCGGTGTATCTTGAACTTGTGCGTTCGGCTAATTTGGCACGGCTGGCTGAATCGGGCAATATGGGATGCTTGACTACGTTTTGATAAATGGCTTCCACTAATGGATAGTCGCACACGGTTTGTACAAAAATAGCCCCATTGTTATGTTTCGGGGTAGCTGTGACATCAAGCTGAATCGATAGGAAGTGATCTTTTTGTTTGAGGCGATTATGAATATCTTGGATGGATTGAAACCAGGCTAGGCGACTGTCGTGGATGTGATGGGCCTCATCATTGATGACCACAAGTTCATCTATTTCACGTACAATTAAGCCCAAATCGACTTTAGAGTCGTTGGTCTTCCCTGTGGGGCGAGTACCTAGGAAATAGTCTTCAAGATTATCATCTTCAAACGATGGTGTCGTTTCATTTCCTGAATAAACACGGTGAATATTGGTTAGAAATAAATTTCCAGTTTTTCGAACTATAGAAACATCATCTTGAATATGTAGGGTCAACTGAAAATCATCTTGCCAGTTTTGGCCTTCATAGCCATTATCTGGTAAAAGTGGGTCTTGAAAGAAAATTTTTAGCCCGTCAAAATCAGTTCGCAAACGGTCAAGGACAATAATATTAGGGGCAATCAAAAGAAAATTTGTGGCAAGTTGGGAGTCTTCTTCATACATTTTATGAAAATAGCACCATGTAATAAACAGGCTCATCACTTTTGTCTTGCCACTGCCTGTGGCCATTTTGACAACGAGCCTGAGCCAGTCCTCATCAAACATGCTGGGTGAAATTACGCCCGATGAATCGTACCTCATCAGGTCGTATTTATCTTTTATTTTTACAACTTCATATAAGTAAATAACCGTTTCGACTGCCTCGCGTTGGGCAAAATAGTATTGAAATTCTTTTAAATCTTCACGGATGTGTTGCCGATTAAACCACCAATTTAATAACGCTCGGCTGGTAGGGCTTGCGCCTTTATAGTGGTTTGTGCGCCATTTTTGGACTTCTCGACGTATTTTGTTGACTAAAGGTGGGACGAGATGGTCGTATTTTGTTTCACGCAAATTTTCATCGGCAGGAAACCAGCGGTGTTCTGGGTCTGAGATATCGTACGGGGATGTGGGTAAAGCGGGATGAATACCCATTATGATTCATCCTTTTTTGTGTTTTTGGCGAGTTTAGGGCTAGATTTTTTTGGCAAAAAGTTATCAGGTGAAACAATCGGATGTCCCAATCGTTTTTCTAAGGCTTTCCTGGCATTGCCTGCAATCTTTCCACCTGCTTTGGCATCTGATTGAAGTTTTGCAACCCCCTTAGAATTTTCGTTTCGGTGAATTTCTGTGGTTGATCTTTCCCCTAACATGGTAAAAATGAGTTCAAAATCATCCATATGATCTCTTAAATTTTCCCGCTTCAATCCCTTTAGCTTTTTGTAAGCACTTGGCGTAACACCAAATGTGGCTTTGGAAATTTCTGCGGTTAAAATTTCATAGTCCATCTGTTCCTTAGCCCCTCGTTTTTGCCACTCATCGGTCAATTCCTCTCGAATGGCGATGCCTCGCATCCGTTTTTCGATCCAGTCTTCGGAATAGCCTTTGAGTTTGTACAACATTCGAGTTCGTTTTGTAGCCAGTTCCGGGTTTTCAATTTCTTGGACACGTTCGTAGCCTACTTTGGCTAGCCATCGTTTAAAAGGCTCTGCTTTGGGTGATGGGATGGATTGGATAATGCGGAAAAGGCCTTCGGTATTGGCGCAATCCGTTTCTCGTAACTTTCCATCAGGAGCCACTAGTTTCAACTGTCGACAAAGTGTCGACAGTTCGGCGTCGTCTTCATCTTTGACCCGAATTTTCATCTTGTACCAGTAATCACGAGGGTTAGCACTATCTGTCAGGGCTGCCACCACATCAATGACCGAAAACCACCACTCCCCTTGAGATAGCATTCGGCGGATGTTTTTACCTTTAAAAATAACCAAAGTGTGTTCGTTATCGGATACCTGATCTGTCATTTCTAAAGGGCTCCTTGTGGATAAGCTGCTTCGATTTCTTTTATTAACCCGGCAATGTTTTGAAAACATTGTTTCATAAAAGGTAGGGCTGAGATATTTTCTGGGAGATCAGAAATTCCTTTATTATCAAAATTGAACGACACCCAAGTCACAATAATTTGAGTTCCGTTGCCAATAAAAAAAGCGGGATTGGTGGGGCTAATTGTTTGGCCACCTGGTATGGTCATATTGCCCATCGTAATTGAAGCGCCATGGCCCAAATGAATACTTGCACCTTGTCCTAGAGATATTCCAGCCCCACCAGAATTTATTTTTAATTCCTTACACTCAATTCTCTTTTGTGGAACTAAGGTAACATGCTTGTTTTCATTGGTTAATGTATTGAAATTCTTGATCCAATCATTACCTTTAAATGGTTGAAATTTTAAAAAAATAGCTTTGCACTCAACTGAAATTTGAATCATATAATTATCAAAATCGCTTTGAGAATTACGGATGGGGAAATTTTTCTTGATAATTTTCTTTGCCAGATAATCTAAAGCTGTACGCAGGTTGGTTAAAAAATCCTTGATTTCAACAAGCAATTTATCTCTTATCAACTGTTCATACAAACACTTTTGATATTCATTTTCGATTAGGGTTAAAAGGGTAGCGGCCTTATGCATAACAGCATTTATATCTGAATAGTTACTAAATTGAGTCATTCCATTATCCCACCATCACATCTAAAATCTTCATTGTATCGTTGCCGAAAATATCCACAACCTTGACAGCAATTTTTCGTCGTCCCTTGATGACTTCATGCGCAGGGGTAACCAATTCAAGAGACCGGTCTTTTTTTGTACGAAAGGATTGCCATTCATTTTCAAAAATAAAGTCCCCTGTCCACTTTTCTTCAATTTCTCCGCTGGCCTCGTCTTTGACTCGAATAATTTCGCGTTTGCTTTCAAAATTGAAGTCTACGGCCCAATAGTCAATCCAGTCAGTCCATTTTTGGGTAAGAATGTCACGGGTGACAATGCCAGTTTTATCTTTTGAGACTTTAATAATCTGACCGCTTTCTACGACGATTTTACTACCACCTTCTTTGAGTGAAACAGAGGCATTTTCGATGGAATCTTGTGAATAGAAAACAGAAAAGTCCGTCAATTCCACTTCAACTGTATTCTTTTTAACAATCGGTTTGACTTCAATGTACGATACATCATAAAAAACAACTTGATTCTTCTCGATGGCTCGTTTGTCGAATACTTCACGCGGAATATATTTAAGTGCAAGGTCTATACCTTTGGCGTTGGCTTCTTCCTGAATGTTGGGGAACAGCCCCATTTCAAATTCAAAAGCCAGAATATCCACTCGGGAAATCCGCTTTTCACGACACTCTAAAATGATCTCTTCCACAAGCAGACGGGTAACAGGTAAATTGACCGGCCCCACTGCTACCATGCGTCCTGATTTTTTGCCTTGAAAAGCACGGAAGTTTTCAACTGTTTCGGCTCTGTATGCGCGTAAAATTAGGGTAATAAAATCTCGCTCGCGTTGTTCGAGCTGCTTTTTCTGTTCTTCTTCTCGCAAGTTAAGATTGACTCCGATATAATGCGTTCGTTCATACTTGCCCAAGTTCAAGATTTCAAAAGCACGGAAATCTTTTCCTTCCTTTTTGAGGTTACGCTGAACGCCAATCATGCGCTTTCGGGTGGTGTGAATAGCAAATTTCCCCAAGTCAGAACCAATCCATTTACGGTTGAGTTTTTCGGCAACTGCCAAAGTCGTGCCAGAACCGCAAAAGAAATCTGCAACAATATCGTTTTCGTTGGAAGATGCTTTGATAATGCGCTCAAGAAGGGCTTCCGGTTTTTGGGTGGGGTAATCGATTCGTTCTTGTGCTTGTGAATTCACAGCAAATATATCTGTCCATAAAGTCTGTAAAGGGTACCCGTTAAGTTCATCCAGGTATTTTTTTACCCTCAATCCACCTGATTTGGTGAAATGCAATCGATTTTCAGTGTCAAGTCGTTCCATTGTTTTTATCGGACAACGCCAATATCCAGATATGCCTTTGTATTCATAGGAGTACCCACCACCACTTAGCCCCTTTGCAGTAATTGGACCATCGGTCCAAACGCGGCCATCAAGATCTTTAGAACGAAATCGTTTTAAATATTCCTCAGAATAAGGCTCATACTGCTGATTCCATGTGTATCGTTCAGCTTTTGAATAGTAAAATATGTAATCTATATTATTGCCAAAACCTGCGGAATCGCTATGGGCACTTGTACGTTTCCAAACAACTTGGCTTTGGAAGTTATTATGTCCAAAAATTTCATCTAAAACAATTTTAATAAATCCGTTAAGTCGGTGGTCACAATGTACATAGATACTGCCATCCTCCGCGAGTAAATCCCGCATAATCAATAGTCGTTCATAGATCATGGCAATAAAACTGTCTGCTCCCTTTCCCCAAGTATCACGATAAGCCAATTCTTCTAAGACGTTGGGGCGTTTGGTAAAGGTGTCATCGCCGATTTCGATATCCATTGAAAAATCTGCGCCTACGTCAAAGGGAGGGTCAATGTAGATCAATTTAATCCCGCCGTTGCGTTCAATTTCTTCGCGTAGGGCACCGTTTTTGAGTGAGGATAAGACGAGTTTGTTATCGCCCCAAATAAGTTTATTTGTCCAACCCTTTTGTTGTCGTCCACGCATATCAAACAAGTCCATTTGCAACTTAGCCGTTTTCTCAGCTCGAGGTTCATCCACCTGCTCAATGACCTGAAAAGGCAAAACGATATTGGATACATCGTTTATTTTCCCATTCCAAATCAATTCTACTTCTCTCTTGTCATTGAACAGTAGGAAGCGGTATTTATCGGGCAAAGGTTTGTCCGATTCGATAAGTTTTAGAATTTCGCGTTTTTCGTTGTCTGTCAGTTTCATATGGGTTTTATTGTCTCAATATTTCCAATGCGTTCCAAAGTTGAGTATAATACACGACCATGGCAAAACACTACACTACGAACCAATTTTTCAGACAAACACCAAACGAGTTGCTTAGAGCTTACTTTTGGCAAAAGGGGTTATTCCTAGACTTTAATTTTAATGGGCTTACTGAGGGGGAAATTGAACCCCTATTTAGTGCATGGCTAGATATCCCAGAATCAGATCGACAAACAATCGATAGCGAGTTTAAAGAGATTTTTGAAATGAGTTGTGAAAAGGGGTTTTGTGCGATTCGGGATGAAGCAGAATTTCACTTCCAGGGTCTTGAATTGGCTGAGTTTGTTGAAAAAATGGCATCGTTATCTAGTCATGAAGAACCGGCAATGATCACATTTTTAGATCATCAGTCTTTTTGGAGAGGGGCCACTTGTTTTTATCATGCGGATTCATTGGCTTATTGGAAGAAGCGACAAAATTTACCCAATGTGACTGCGGCTGTGGATGAAGATAGTATCAAACAACTGGCAAAATTGATCAGCGAATATTTTCATTTGACCGAAGGCCGAGGTAGAAATTGTATCGTTGAGCCATTTCGGCGTCATGATTTAGATTAGACCTCTTGCATAACCATTATTTTAAGAGCTGCCAGTTATAGATACCTGAGATAAGATTAAACCGGAGGCTAAAGCGTTTGCGGCGATTTCTGTATTTATCGGCAATAATTTTAAAACGTTTGAGCTCGCCAATGACATGTTCATTCAAAACACGTCTGCTGGAAAGCAGGTGATTGGAGCGCTTATCATCTTGAGTGAGTGGGTTTTTCTTACTCCGTTTTTTGGGAAGAATGGCGTTTGAATGAACTTTGCAGATCCCCAAATAACCGGTATCCACAATCGTCTGAACTCTGGGATTTAGAGGGAGTTTAGACTCTTTGAAAAGTCGAAAATCGTGCTTTCTTCCCTTCGCAAATGCTGTACATAAAATCTTCTTGGATTTTTTGTCTACAACCACTTGGGTTTTTATCGTGTGTCTTTTTTTCTTTCCTGAATAGTATTGTTTTTGTTTTTTTTAGGTCTTTGTATCGGTGTTTCCGTGGCATCGATTAAAATTAGCTCATATTCCACATCACTCTTGGCCAAAACCTTTCTCCCAGGCAATGCAAAATCAGGGTGTTTAACCAACGTATCTTCAACCCATCGTATATTCCGAAAACAAGCGCTTTCAGACACTCCGTACCCTTTTGATATGTGAAAATAGGTTCGGTACTCACGTAAATATTCCAACGTCATCAATATTCGATCTTCGATGGATAACTTATTCGGTTTCCCCCCAGCTTTTTTTTTAACCATCTCTTCTTCGGACAATATCTCCACCATCCGATTGAATGCTACTCGCTTTATCCCTGTCAGTCGCCTGAAATCTTCGTTCTTAATCCCCTTGATAGTCTCAAATCTCAAGTTTAGCCCTCCTTTTTTAGGTCTATCTTAGATTATCTGCTTTTTTCTTGGTTATGCAAGAGGTCTATTGTTTTTTTGCATCGGATCTTCCGAAAAGAAGATGAGGCTAGCTAGGCACAAAGAGGAACTTTTTTTCTAGGCTACAGGTTGGAAAGAAAGGTTAGGGATTTTGAGAGCGAGAGCGTCAAAGATAGCTTTGCAC
>JAHFDB010000014.1 GCA_023249195.1 bacterium
ATAAAGATGGAGTTTGTCTGTGGACGCTATGTCCAAGATAAGAAAATTTCTTTAAGAGAAGCCTATGTGGTGTTCACTTACTATCTTTATTTTGGGAAAGGGGAGCTTAAAAAAATCGTTTGGGCTTATCCGAGTGAGGTTTTAAGAAAATTATTGTTGCTCAAACAGGGTATCGATAATCCCATCAAAAAACGAATTGTTTTTCAGCCGAGAACCTTAAAAGGGCTTAAGGTTGAAGTGAAGGCTGTTTTGGGAAAAGCGACTTTGACGATGAAAGAATTGAAACAGTTACAAATAGGGGATGTGATTCCATTGGATTCCTCTATCCATGCGCCTATTGAGTTGGTTGTCGGTGATAAGACCCGGTTTTCTGCGCAAGCCGGGGTTGTGAACCATCGTTTGTGTATGCAATTGATTTTTATGGATCCCGAAACTCAGGTTCAAAGAATACCGGAAAAACAGGTGATTGAAAAAGCAGAAGATGAGGTGGTTTTTTCTCATGGACCCGCTTCTATTTCCTATACGGATGAACAGAGACCCGTTTCACGGCAGCCTGCTCCTCTTGTGGTTCCAGAACCTGTGCAAGAAGAGAGTGATGATGAAGAGCCCATGTCGATGTTTTCTGAACCCTTTTTAGAAAATCCCCTGTCTGAAAAATGGGAAGACACGGAAGAAGAACCTGAAGAAACACGCTTTGAAGAAGCCGTTCACGAAGATGATCATGAAGACGATGATGAACTTGAATATGACGATAACGATGAAGAAGGTTTAGAAGAAGAGGAGCCCTTGATAGATCCTTTTGAGCCAGAAGAAGCCACTTCTTTCGAAGAAGATCAAGAGGATGAAGAAGATAATGAAGATGATCATGATGATGATCAAGATGAAGAGGAGGACTTTGACGAGCCTCTTGAAGAAGAGGTCCCTGTTCCTGTTTCTACTCAGACAGAACATGAGGAGGATGATTTCTCTTGGGATGACTTAGATACGAAGTTTTAGAGGGTGATGCCCCTGTGAAAAAAATAAGTGTGATGAATTATAAAGGGGGCACAGGAAAGACGTCTACGGTGGTGAATTTAGGGCATGGATTGGCCCTTAAGGGCCAAAGGGTTCTTATTGTTGACACCGATCCCCAAGGGTCTACAGGGCAGTATTTGGGGGTTAAGTCAGAGGTGTCTTTATATGATGTTTTGTTGGACAAAGCACATTGGTCCCAGTGTGTTGTGCATGCCAGGGCGAATTTAGACGTGATTGTTTCGAATGAAAGGGTGTATCCGGCAGAGCTTTTAATTGCCAAAATGAAATCGAAAGAACATATTTTGTCTCAGCGCCTAGAGACTCTTTCTGGCTATGATGTGGTTTTAGTCGACTGTGCACCCTCCATGAATTTACTGAACCAAAATGCCTTGCTATTTGCCCAAAACGTGATGTTGCCAGTGTCGATGGAGTATCTTTCTTTGGTTGGGGTAAGACAGCTATTGAATAATATTAAAATCATTAATAAGATATTTAAAAAGAGTGTTACAATAAGCAAAGTTATCCCAACTTTTTTTGATAAACGCAATAAAAAATCGCTGGAGATTCTTGAAAGTTTAAACAGGGTTTTTCCTGGGTTGGTGTGCACCCCTATACGAAGCAGTGTTTCTTTGTCAGAGGCACCAGGGTTTAAGAAGACGATATTTGAGTATGATCCAAATTCAAATGGTGCCCAAGATTACTATAAATTGATACAAGAGGTATTGGATAATGGCGAAACGAAAACAATTTGACGATCCCTTAGAAGATATCGATCCTGTTATGCAGGATGCTTTTGATTCTACAGAAGAGACCCCTTTAGTACCTGAGACAAAGTCTAAAAAACCTTCAAAAAAAACCGTTTCAAAACCGTCAAAGAAGGTGTCTGGGCCCCAGACCTTGCAACCCCCCCCTGAACCAGATTTTCCCGATGATGAAGATGACGATGAAATCATCGCTGATTTTCCAGATCTTGAAGAGAGTGATCAGCCTGGATTTGGACCTGCTGTTTCTGATATCCAGTTTCCACCTTTGAACCAAGAAGCGGTTGGAAAAAAGATTGAAATTGATTTGTTTAGCAATATCCCTGTAAATTTGTCGGTAGAATTAGGCAGGTCTCAAATTTCGCTCAAAGAGGTTTTTGAACTCACAGAGGGGTCTATTATTGAGCTTGAACGCTTGGTCGGAGAGCCTCTTGATTTGGTGGTAAATGGCCAAATTATTGCCCAGGGAGAGGTTGTCGCGATTGACAATAATTATGGTCTTAGAGTGACCAGTATTATTTCCAACTCCTAGTTTCTATGTCTTACCTATATTATCTTAAAACGATCCTTTCTCTTGGATTTGTTTTGGGGGTTTTGTATGCCGCTTTGCGTTGGGGTCAGTGGGCACAAAAAAAGAAATATTCCTCTGAAATGAAAATTGTAGATCGACTTTCTTTGGCCCCCAATATAGCCTTGCTCATTGTGCAAATTCGGGACGAGTCCTATATCGCTGGATTGGGCGGGAAAGACTTGAAGTTTTTGAGGAAAATAAAGTGACTTTTCTAAAGAAATATTGTAAGCATATTTTGTGTGGGCTGGGGTTGTCTGTGGGTTTATGTAGCGTTGTTTACGCCCAAATCCCTTTAAATTTTGATGCCGTTTCCAGGCCTGCCAACTTTAGCTCTTCGATTAATTTATTGTTGTCTTTATCCATGATCACGATGATTCCCTTTTTTTTGATTTCTACCACCAGTTTTTTACGCACGGTTATTGTTTTAAGTATGATTAGGCAGGCCCTTGGAACCCAACAGGCGCCCCCTAATATGGTTATTGTGTCGTTGTCGTTGTTTTTAACTGTTTTTGTGATGACCCCTACGTTTACCGAGGTGAATAATACGGCTATTCAGCCGTATAAAGAAGGTAAAATTTCTCAGAAGGAAGCGATGAATATTGGGTTTAAGCCCTTTAAGCATTTTATGCTGAAGTTTGCCCGTGAAAAGGATATTGCCTTGTTTATGGAATTTTCTCAGACGAAACGGACTCAGAATATTGAAGATGTCCCTATTTTTGTTTTGATTCCTGCTTTTATTATTTCTGAGCTTAAAACGGCCTTTCAAATTGGCTTTTTATTGTTTATTCCTTTTGTGGTGATTGATTTGGTGGTGTCTAATATTTTGTTATCATTGGGGATGTTTATGTTGTCTCCCGCCATGATTTCGCTGCCCTTTAAAATATTGTTGTTTGTATTGACTGATGGCTGGAATTTGATTATTCAAGGCCTGTTGCTTAGTTTTAGATAAAGTGGCAAAACGGGGCTTTGTTGTTTGGATGATAGGGGTTATGGCCTGCCTTGGGACGCTTTCTGCCGAGGTTTTGATTGTGAGTAATTATCCTGAAGAAATTAAAGAGCCGGGGATTGTTTTTAAAGAAAGGCTCACCACAGGGAATATGCGCATTTTGTATTATCACAAAGGGGCATCCGTGTACCCTATGGATGTACATATAAGCCTTCAAAATACCTCGGATATTCCGGTTAAAGTAAGTGTGATTTCCTCTCAAGCGGGTCCAGATTCGGATGGGTTATTTGCTGGCCATAAAACCACCTTTTTATTTATGGAAAAATTAAAAAATAAGAGCGAGGTTTCTTTGACTATTTTACCTCAAAGTACCCTTGCCGTGATGACTCAAAAAATCAAAAAAGGACAGGTGTCTTCAGGCCTATGTACCTTGCGTGCCCAAACTTCGGGTAATATTCAGGTTGTTTTGGCTGTGGTGGATCCACAAAATGAAGCGGCATCTTTGATGAATGAGGTGTTGATGACCAAACCCTATACCTATGGCTATTTTAACAACCCTGATTTTGATACGTGTGCTCTTTGGCCTCCAGAAGACCCTCTTTATGAGTGGGTGATTGGAGATCAGCCTTATTTGCAAGACCCGCTTCACCATATTGAACTTAAAGGAAATTATGGGGCTGTTTATTCATGCCGTGTGGTTTTGGCCAATACCACCGACCATGATCAGGTGATTACCTTGTTGGCTTCCCCTGTTGGAGGCATTGCCAGAGGGTGTGTGGAGGTAGACGGTACCTTGCTTGAAACTGGCTTTTTTGAGCATAAAACGGACTTTAAGCCTCAAAAAATGTACGAGTGGCGTCTGCCTGCGGGACATGTGAGACATGCCCTTTTAAAAACGATGCCTCAGGCAGGGTCTTTTTATCCGGTGCATTTTGTTTTACGCAGAGATGTGGCAAAATAGCCCTCTATGAATATCGATGCCGTTACAGCGATTCTTAATAATGCGATTCAGGTCATTTTGTTGATCTCTATGCCCTCTGTAGGCTTGGGGTTGTTTGTGGGCTTAATTATTGCTGTTATTCAGGCAGTGACCCAGGTGCAAGAGCAAACCTTGACCTTTGTTCCTAAAATGATTGTGGTGTTTTTAGTCTTAGCTGCGACCTTTCCTTGGATGGCCCGAATTGTGGTGGAGATGACCATTCAGCTTTGGTCCTCTATCCCAATTTATTCGAAATAGTGGTTATTACGCTTCGTTTTGTCGCCATGTTTTTTTTGGTTTTTGCTCGTATTGGGGGCATGTTTTTGTCAGCCCCAGTGTTTAATCAAAAAGAATTTTTTCTCTTAGCTAAAGTTATTTTGATATTTTGGATTACGGTATTATTGATTTACCATGTGCCTTTGCCTGCCCACCCTCCAGATACAGCGTTTACCTTTGTTTTGGCAGCAGTGACCGAGGTTTTTGTGGGACTTTTGATTGGGTTTATTGCCGATATTTTGGTGACAGGAATCGAACTTGCTGGAAATCTGATGGATACCCAGGCGGGTTTGAGTGTGGCCTCTCAGTTGGATCCTTCCTCAGGACGAACGATTACTTTGATGTCTTTGTTGTTAAAAAGAACCTCTTTCATTACGTTTCTGTTGATTGATGGACATCATTTTGTGTTGTCTGCGATTGTGCATAGTTTTAGGTTGTTGCCGATAGCTTCTCCTATTAACTTGGGTGCGGGGGCTTTTGAGGTGGTGAAATGCGGAACCTATATTTTTTATTTGGCAGTACAATTGGCTTCCCCTATTATTTTGGTGGTGTTTTTAGTGGATTTTGGATTTGGGGTTTTGAACCGTGTCGCCGAACAAATCAATATCTTTCAATTGGGTTTTCAAATTAAGCCTACAGTGAGTTTGATTATTTTTTTGGCCATTGTTCCAGGCATTTCACACTCGATTATTAGTGTGTTAGAAGGCACTTCAGAACATCTGTTAAGTGTGTTTCATGCCTTGCAAGTAGGCGCCCCCTAAAAGGATAACCCATGGGAGAAGATTCCGGAGAAAAAACCGAAGAGCCTACCCCTCATAAGTTGCAGGAAGCTCGAAAAAAAGGTCAGATAGCCAAGAGTAAAGACCTTACCACTGCTGTTATGGTTTTGGTGTCTTTTTACATGCTGAAAAATTCAGCAGGGCATATGTGGGCTAATTTAATTCAAATTTCTTACAAGGTTTATGATCAAATTCCTCTTGAATTCACTGTGAGTATTGCAGGCTCGCTTTTGATGGAATGTTTGAAAGTGTTTTTTGTGACATTGGCTCCGATTTTAGGTGCGAACTTTCTTACGGCCTTGATTGTAGAGGTGTCTCAAACAGGCTTTTTGATTTCCTTGGGTCCTATTGAACCTAAACTAGAAAAGCTAAACCCTATCGAGGGCTTTAAAAAATATTTTTCAATGAAAACCTATGTGGAATTATTGAAATCGAGTATCAAAATGTTTTTTGTGGTTTGGCTGATTTATGGTGTCATTCGAGACAATATGTTTATGGTAATTATCGCTCAGCAGCTGAATTTGTGGCAAATGATGGAATTTACAGGTTCGATTGTGATGCAGGTGGTGACCCGGGTAGGCATTTTTTACTTATTTGTGGCATTGTTTGACTATATGTACCAGCGCTATGAGTATAACAAGGGGCTGAAGATGTCTAAAAAAGAAATAAAAGATGAGTATAAGCGTTTAGAAGGAGACCCTATGATCAAGCAGCGTCAGAAAGACGCACAAAGGCAAATGTCCCAGGGTCGACAAATGGGAGCCGTTCCAAACGCAGACGTGGTCGTCACCAACCCTATTCACTTGGCTATTGCAATGCAGTATGAGCCTAATGCCATGAAAGCCCCTAAAATTGTCGCTAAAGGCCGTCGGTTGGTGGCTCAGGAAATCAAGCGTATTGCGTTGGAAAACCATATTCCGATTATTGAAAACCCTCCTTTAGCCCAAACTTTATACAAAGGGGTGGATGTTGATTCTGAAATTCCTGCTCAATACTATAAAGCCGTGGCTGAGATACTCGCCTTTGTGTATAATTTAAAAAAGAAGAAAAAACGAAAGTATTAATCTAAAAACATTATGTTTAACTTAAAACAACTTAAAGAGCTTTTTAGCATTGCCGATATTGCTTTGGCGGTTGTTCTTTTGGTCATTGTTAGCTTGATGATCATTCCTATCCCTACTTTTTTTCTCGACTTTCTCATGGTGTTGAATATTGCGTTTTCGGTCATGATTTTGTTGGTAGCGATGTATTTATCACAGCCCCTAGATTTTGCTGCTTTTCCTTCTTTGCTGTTGATTATTACCTTGTTTCGACTATCTATTAACGTTTCTTCTACCAAATTGATTTTGGCTTTGGGGCCTGATTTTGATGGGCATGTGGTTGTGGCCTTTGCTGATTTTGTAACCCGTGGAAATTTTGTCGTGGGAATTGTGGCTTTTTGTATCATTACCTTGGTTCAGTTTATGGTAGTTACCAAGGGTTCTGAACGTGTTGCTGAAGTGGCTGCAAGGTTTACCTTGGATGCCTTGCCTGGGAAGCAAATGAGTATCGATGCAGACTTGAACGCAGGTTTGATTGATGCCGAGCAAGCCAAGGAAAGACGCCGAAAATTGGAACGGGAATCTACCTTTTTTGGATCTATGGACGGTGCGAATAAGTTTGTAAAAGGGGATGCGATTGCCGGTATTATTATCGTGATCGTTAATATTGTGGGTGGTTTTTTGATTGGGCACTTTCAGCAAGGCCTTGAGCTTAAAGATGCGATGGAAGTGTATACGCGACTGACTATTGGGGACGGCTTGGTGGCGCAAATTCCTGCTTTGCTTATTTCAATTGCCACAGGTTTGGTGGTTACCAAATCGGCTTCGGATGCCAGCTTGGGTAAGGATGTGGCGGCCCAAATTTTTTCACAACCCAAGGCCTTTGCCGTGACCTCTATTATATTGGGTTTGTTTGCTTTAGTGCCCGGATTGCCCGCTATTCCGTTTCTGATGATTTCAGGGCTTACAGGGGCTTTGTCTGTGGCTATCTTAAAGGCTCAAAAAGAGAAAGATGAAATGTCTTCTGAAACGAATCAGGATGCTGCCAAGGATGCGATGAAAAAACCTGAGAACTTGTTGGGGACGTTGAATTTAGATCCTATTAGCCTTAAGACGGGCCGGAATTTGGTACCTTTGATTGATCCGAGTCAAAATGGCCCTTTATTAGAGCGTATTACCCTGGTGAGATATCACATTGGTCAGGAGTTGGGTTTTGTGATTCCTGGGGTGAGGGTCATGGATGATTTGGCTTTGCCTCCGAACCAATATGACATTGATATTCGAGGGACCCGCATAGCGATGGGTGAGGCCTTGCCGGGTCATTTTTTTGTGCCGCGTCCCTTGTCTGAGCTGAGACGCAAGGATATTCAGGGTGTTGAAGCCACCGATCCTATCACGGGTCAACCAGGGACCTGGGTTTCTGAAGATCAAATTGAAGCGTTACAAGAGCTTTCTGTGCCTATTTTGAACATTACGGACTTTATTGCAAACCATTTTTCTGAGGCGATTAAGCAACAATCTGATGAAATTATTACCCGTCAGAATGTGCAGTCATTGATTGAATTGGTCAAAAACTCGAATGCCGCCATTGTCAGAGAATTGATTCCGGATATGCTGTCTTTAGGTCAGGTGCATAAGGTATTGCAAGCCTTGGTGAGAGAGAGGGTGTCTATTCGAGACTTATCGACGATTCTTGAACGTTTGGCGGATTATGCGCATGTGTCGCGGGATACCAACTTATTGGCGGAGTATGTCAGACAGTCCCTCGCAAGGCAGATTTGCAGCCGATATATGGACAAGGAAGACGTGATTACGGTCTTTACGATTGACCCTCGATTGGAAGAAACCTTAATTAATTCGGTGCATCAATCTGAATATGGCTCGTTTTTGGCGGTGGATCCGCAATTGGGAGAAAAGATTTTATCGAACATCGGCGATAATGTGGCCAACTTTAGAAAGATGGAACGGAACCCGGTGTCGCTGTGTTCACCTCGATTAAGAGCACACTTGAAAAAATTTACGGAAAGAAGTTTCCCTCAATTGGCAGTTTTGTCCTATAATGAGATTGTTCCCCAAGTTAAAGTTCAATCTATTGGTATTATTTCTGAAGAGGACTAAATCAGGATGAGTAAAGACAATCCCTTTTATTTGGAATATATTCCTCAAAGCGAGTACCGTCGTATTCAGTCTAAAGAGGGGCATGCGAGAGAAGTTATGGATATTGGCGTGTCGCATCTGCACATTCAAGATCCGGTTTTAATGCAAGAAGTCAAAGACAAGATATTGCTAGAAACAGAAACGTTGCTTAGGGCCATTTTACCCGAAGAAACCAGTCAAAAAGTGATGGAGGGGGCTCATCTCCAAAGCCTTTTAGCAGCGCTGGGAGTGGCATGACCGTTTTAACTGCACAGGATATTTGGTTAACAATTTCAGAAAAAGTTCTCAACAATATCAAGGTTTTTGTTTTGCAAAACCATGTCGACAAAGTGCTAGAACATTTTCACACCCGGGTAGACTATATTGTGAGAAGGTATGCCCGTTTCCTACCCACCTATGTTGCGCAAAGTGAAGTAGATGATCTTAAAACCATTGCGCAGCTTGAGCTTCTTGAGACGCTTAAAGTTTGGGATCAAACCAAGTCGTTGGAAATGTGGCCTCTTGCTCAGGCACGTATTATTGGAGCGATGAAGGACCATATTCGATATATTACAAAGTCAGATCCTTCCCGATTTTATGATTGGATTACTGATGCGGCCTATGTCTATATGGCGACCAATGACCGCGCTGATTTGAACATACTATTGAAACAGGGGTGCAGTTGAATCAGGCGATGCAAGTGCTTTCAGAACGTGAAAAACTTGTGGTGATTTCTCATGCGAAAGATGACCTTACTTTTAAAGAAATTGGGGACAAAATCAATGTATCTGAGTCGCAAATTTCTAGAATCTACAAAAAAGCCCTCGAAAAAATTAGAAAGACGGTGGATTGATATCTGAAAAAACATGCTAAAATAAGCGCCCTATGGCAACTCCACTTCTAATTGGCAGAGACCTTTATCTAGAGTTTTTTGTTCAGTGCATGCTGTCATTGATGATGGGGGGTCTGATTGGATATGAGCGTGAATTGCGCAGTAAGCCTGCTGGATTGAAAACCCATGTGTTAATTTGTTTGGGGTCTACAGCATTGACTTTTATGTCTGTTCAGATGTCTTTTAACGGAGATCCTGGGCGTATTGCAGCGCAGGTTGTGTCGGGAATTGGGTTTATTGGTGCAGGGACGATTTTGCATGCCAACCGAGCTGTTCAGGGCCTCACTACGGCTGCAAGTTTGTGGGTGGTGGCGGCGATTGGAATGTTGATTGGGGCGGGCCTTGTTGTGCCGGCTTGGGTGATGACGGCAGTGGCCTTTGTTTTTTTGATTTTGTCTCGCTTGATTACCCCCAATAAATATGGAATGAATCACTATGCGTTGTCTATTGAAATTTGTGCGGTTCAGGCCTTGTCTAAAGTAGAGGCGATGATTCACACTTTTGATCTTGTTATAGAGTCTAAATTACTTAAACGAGAAGAAACTATTTATTTGAGTTTGAGCTATTCTGCCACGCCTTTGACCCAACATTTGTTTCTAAAACGGCTATTTAGCCTTCCTGGCGTTGGGGAGATCTTAAAAAGTTGAGCCCTTCTCGCATTGGCATTACCTTGGGTGACCCTGGGGGTATAGGCCCTGAGGTGGTCTTTAAAGGCCTTCGAATGCTTTCTGAATACAAAGCCATTGACCCTGTTTTGTTTGGTCCTGAAACACTGTTTAAACACCCTTATATCCAACATTTGGCACAAGGACTTTCCTATGAGATCTGTTGTGTTGAGGATAGCGGATCGCACCCACTTGTGATAGGCAAGCCCGATTCCCAAAATGGACGCATGGCTCTTCGGTCTATTCAACAAGCGGTCGATGCGATACATCGTGGTGATATTTCTGCACTTGTGACGGCCCCAATTTGTAAAGAATCGCTTTTTTTAGCAGGGTCTCCGTGGACAGATCACACCACGCTTTTGGCGCACCTGACGGGTTCACAACAGGTGAGTATGGGGTTTGATACTCCCCGTTTAAAAACAGTTTTACTTACTGTGCATGTTCCTTATCTCGAGGTTCCTGGTTTGATTACTTTGGAAAGATGCCGCATTGCTGCTCGACATGCGCTTTATCTTGCTGGTTTAAATGGCATCCAACGGCCCCGCATTGCCATTCCTGGCTTAAATCCGCATGCCGGAGAGTCAGGGTTGTTTGGCACCTTTGAAGAGGCCATTTTGAAACCTATTTTGGCGCAACTTTTAAAAGAAAACATTCCAATAGAAGGCCCTTTTCCCGCCGACACCCTCTACTTTCGAGCCTCGCAAGGTGAATTTGATGTGGTGTTGTCTTTGTTCCATGACCAAGGGCTTATTCCCATAAAATTGTTAGGATTTCACGAGGCGGTTAATGTGACATTGGGATTGCCTTTTATACGTACTTCACCCGACCACGGAACCGCTTTTGATATTGCCTATCAAGACAAGGCCGATCCACGATCGTGTACCCAAGCGTTACAAAAAGCGATGGAATGGAGTGAAATTTTCTGACTCTATTTTTCGATAAGATACTGGGAGTATCTTAGAATTCAATCGGCCTATAAACCATAATTTTATAGCCATTGCATATCTGATTACGGCTTTAAAAAAAGGGACTCTTTTTAAAGAAAGGTGCTTTTTATGAAAAAGTATGTCGCGCTTCAGAGTGCTGCAATGGATTTCACTCAAGGTCTTGCTTTTGAGACTTTTGGGTTAATTTTGAATATGAGTACGAGGTGTTATGAGCTAAGGGATCTGGATGCACTGAATAGGTGTTTTATGGCTTTAAAGCAGCTTCCGTTCTCAGAACGGATTGAGCATATGACGGATCTGTACCAAGAGATACATACTCTATTAAGCGATGATTCTATTTCTATTGAATTAAGGCATAGTTTGGGTGTTTTTCCTTCCGAGTTTGTTCAGGGAATTAATCAATGCGGGTTATTAAAACTGGGAAGACGTGTTTTGGACCCCTTAGGGAATACTGTGTTTGAAGTAGATACTGACTCTGGGGTGTGGCAAATGACACATCGTAAAGAAGGCAGAACAGCTGTTAAGCCAAAAGGGAAGACCGTAAGCTTAGGAGACGGTTCTGTTGGATATGTTAAAGTTGTTTTCTGTGGTTCAGACCAAGAAGAAATGGCATGTAAAAAAACATCGATAGATCCTTCTCGGAAAAATCATTTTACAGGTAGAGACATGGATCGCGTTACAATGTCAGATGTTTTGCACGAAATAGCCCTTTTTTCTACAATGACTCCCCATCGCGACCTTGTCGGTTCTAGGGATACCTTTTTGGCGGTTAATAAAAGAAATTCCACGACAGTCTATGCCCCCATGAGGAAGCTTGAGGGAGGCAGGGATGGGGGAGAATTGTTTGCACGGATTTATGAAGGAGATCTTTGGTTTGACAAACCTTTCAATGAAAAAGTTAAAGTGGCAGAAGCTTTTTTGCGCACGGCTAGCCTGCTTGAAGCACAAGGGGTTCGTTTGTGTGATATCAAAGCTGAAAACTTATTTCTTGACTACGATAAAGGTTGGCCACATGTTATTTTTATAGATTGGGGACATGCAGACTCGGATCTATTGCCACTTACACACCATAGAGGAACTCTTTCGAGCATGCCTCCCGAGATGCTCTTGTTGCAAGCTCCTCATTCACAAGCAAGTGAGCGATGGGCCATGTTGATGGTGTTGATAGAAATTTTATCAGGGAATCATCCTTTGGGGATTGAACATCAAGATGTCCAACCCAACCTAAAGGCTTTTTATGAGAGGCCTAAAGATTCACATGTGTATTTAGACTTGGCATTGAATGATATTTCCGCTCAAATGGGGAATGATCGATTGGCAACGCAGTTAAAAAAATGGGTATTAAATCGTGACCCAGAAAAGCGACCTTCTCCGGATGAGATGCTTAGGTTTATTGCAAGCCTTGGATTGTGACAGTAAGGGTGGGGTTTTTGGCTAAGCCTTCTCCGATTAACACGGCATTTACAAGAGAATAGAGGGGGGCTAAATCTGGGTGGGTGGCATAGCCACTTTCTGCTACCAAAATTTTTGATGGGGCTATTTTTCTGATGTCTTTTGCAAGGGTCAGTGTTGTGTTTAAATTAACCTCAAACGTGTGTAAATTGCGGTTGTTGATGCCGATGGCAAAACGGCCTTCTAGGGTAAGCGCAATCGCCATTTCTTCGGAATTGTGAATTTCTACGAGCACATCTAGGCCTAGTTGGTTGGCAAGGGTGAGCAGTTCTTGTGCGTGGATAGGGGATAAAATGGCTAAAATGAGCAGCATCGCATCCGCTTGCATGTCTGCGGTTTCGTAGACTTGGATGGGGTCTAGAATGAAATCTTTTCTAAGCAGGGGAAGTGTGGTGTGTTGTTTGATCTGCTTGAGATAGTCAGGCGAGCCTAGAAAAAAATGGGTTTCAGTTAATACCGATAAACACGAAGCCCCTTGTTTTTCAAAATCTAAGGCAATGTTTAGGGGGTTAAAATCTGTGCGAATGAGACCCTTGGAGGGTGAGGCTTTTTTGACCTCGGCAATGAGGTGGAGTTTTTTTGGGGTGGCAAGTGCACTTAAAAAACAAGACTTTCTTGGGGGCTGTTTGGATACGCTGTCGGATAAAGCTTGAAGCCCGATTGTGGCATAGAGGTGATGAATGTCGGTTTGTTTTTGATCTAGAATGCGAACCAAATGGGGTGAGGTTGCTGCCATTGTACTAGATGCCGGATCCGTCAAAGGCACCAGATTGAATGGAATCGGTTTTGAAAACCTGGTGTTGATCTGCGGATAAATAGACTTTCGAGTGAGGGGGTATAGATGACGTGATCCAGACATTGCCACCAATAATGCTGTTTTTTCCAATGACCGTGTTCCCCCCTAAAATAGTGGTGCCAGAATAAACGGTGACAGTGTCTTCGAGGGTAGGGTGACGTTTTCCCTGTACATTTTTGTTTGGGACACTCAAAGCGCCTAGTGTGACCCCTTGGTACAGCTTCACATTTTTCCCTATAACTGCGGTTTCTCCAATCACAATACCTGTTCCGTGGTCGATGCAAAACCGAGGTCCAATGGTTGCTCCGGGGTGGATATCGATGCCTGTTTCTCCGTGCACAATTTCTGACATTAATCGCGGAATTAAGGGAACCTTGTGTTGATAAAAAAAATGGGCAATGCGGTGTACCGTAATGCCTAAAAAGCCAGGATAGGCCAAAATGATTTCATCTTCACTTTGGGCAGCGGGGTCCCCTTCGTAATGGGCTGCGGCGTCCTCTTGTAGTTGGGCGCGAAGCGTGGGAATGTAGTCGAGAAATTTGTGTGTGATAGCCGAGGCTTTTTCGGTACTGTTTCCACCTTGCCATCGAAAGCTTTTAGAAAGCTCGCATGTTAAGGCGTTTGCCCAATCGGTGACTTTTTGGGTGATCACTGCTTGGCGGTTTTGGGGGGTGATACGGATGGGCTCAAAATAACCTGGAAATAAGATCTCTTTGAGTTGAATAATGAGAATGCGCACCCCTTTTCGGGATGGAATGGTATCGCCTTGAGCAGGGTTGACCCCTCCGAGTTTGTCATAGGAAGCGATGATGGCATGAATAGCGTTGTCCATTAGAGCTTGAATTGTAGCATTGAGACCTCTGTTTGCAGAAGTCTCAAGTGTGAGTGGTTTTTACTGTTTTGTCAGTAATGGTCCGTGTGTTTGACTTTGAATTTATGATAGAATGGACATTCTATGGCTTTCTTCTCAAACCTTTTTAGCATTTTGGCCAGAAATCGTGAGATTCAGCCTCAAAAACCGACCCTGTATACGAAGGTCAGAGGTGCCTATTCGCCTATTACAACCCAGCAGTTTTATGATAAGGTCAGGCAATTTGCCTTGGGACTTTCAGGGCTAGGTGTTCAAATGGGTGATTCCGTGGCTATTTTGTCAGGAAATCGACCTGAATGGGCCTATGCTGATTTCGCGGCCTTGTCTTTAGGGGCCTTAAATGTGCCTATTTACCCCACGCTTTCGGCTGTTGAAATCGCCTATATTTTGACTGATTCTAAGGCGAAAATTGTGGTGTTAGAAACCCGGTCTCATCTGGATAGTGTGCTGAGTATTCGGGCAAAGTGTGTGCATTTAACCCATATCGTGGTGATGACTGAAGTCATGACACCCGAGGAAAAGCAGAATTCTGACTATCTTTCCTTTTACACTGTTATCGAACAAGGCGCGGCATCGACAGACCTTCAGGTTCAAGAATGGGAGTCAAAGGCGAAGGGCATTGCTTCCTCGCAGGATGCCACGATCGTGTATACCTCAGGTACAACGGGGAACCCGAAAGGGGTTGTGCTGACGCATCATAATATTTTAACCAATGTGAAAGATATTTTAGAAATCACCCCGTTGTCTGGGCAGGATGTCGTGTTGTCATTTTTGCCTTTGTGTCATGTGTTTGAGCGTACGGTCGGATATTACACCCTTTTGGCGGTGGATGGGACGATTTATTATGCAGAGAACATGTCGACGGTGAGTCAAAATATGATGGAAGCCAGACCCACTATTTTGGTCAGTGTTCCGAGGCTGTACGAGAAAATTCAGGCGAAGCTTTTAGATGATTTACACGGATTTAAAAAGAATATTTTTTATTGGAGCATTAAAATTGGGCAAAAGTATCACTCGGCGATTAAAACCGGGTATGTCTCGTTTTGGCTCAGTGCCCAGCGTCAGATTGCGGATCGATTGGTTTTTTCAAAAGTGCGTGCCAAAACCGGAGGCCGATTGCGGTTTTTTGTGTCGGGTGGGGCTCCTTTGGCCCGTGAATTGGCTCGTTTTTTTGAAAATATGGGATTTGTTATTTTGGAAGGGTATGGGTTAACAGAAAGTTCCCCTGTTATTGCGTGTAATCGTTTGGATGCTTATAAATTAGGAACCGTTGGGAAAGCCTTGCCCAGTGTAGAGATAAAATTGGCTGAAGATGGGGAATTGTTGGCCAAAGGGCCTTCGATGATGCTGGGTTATTTTCATCTTCCCGAGGCGACTTCCGAGGTTTTAGACCCTGAAGGATGGTTGCATACCGGAGACATTGCCGAAATCGATTCAGAAGGCTTTGTCAAGATTATTGACCGTAAGAAAGAATTGATTGTGTTGTCGAATGGCAAAAAAGTGCCTCCTCAGATGATTGAAAAAAGGCTTATGATTAGCCCCTTTGTGTCACAGGTGGTGGTGATCGGGGAGGGACGTAATTATTTGGTAGCCCTCATTGTGCCCAATATGGCTCGACTGAATAAATTTGTAGGGCGCAGGCATTTGCAGTATCACAGCCCAGAAGAACTATTGGCTCTTCCTCAGGTTCAGGCCTTGTATACAGGCATTACCTATCGAAAATTGCACCACTTTGCTAATTTTGAAAAGGTTAAGAAATTTAGGCTTTTAGCGCAGGAATTCTCTCCAGAATCAGGTGAATTGACCCCCACTTTAAAGCCCAGACGCAAGGTTATTTATAAGAAATTTGACCGTGAAATAGCCTCGATGTATGAACAAAATGAACCTGAAACACGAAAGGAAAATCAATGAAAGAACGCATTGCCATTATTGATGGACTCAGAACCCCGATGGGGAAGGCGGGGGGGGCATTAAAATCGGTATCTGCCGATGATTTGGGCGCTTTTGCTGTGAGGGAACTTTTGGCGCGTTTGCCTATTCCGAAAGAGATGATTGATGAGGTGATTTTAGGGAATGTGGCTCAGCCTTCGAATGCGGCGAATATTGCCCGTGTGGTGGCCTTGAAAGCGGGCTTGTCTAATAGTGTTCCGGCGTATACCGTGCATCGTAATTGTGCGTCTGGAATGGAATCGATTACCACGGCTGCCAATAAGATTTTATCGGGAGATGCCCAGATTATTTTGGCGGGCGGCACTGAATCGATGTCGAATATTCCGTTGATGTTTGGTAAAAAAATGACGGCCTTATTTGCACAATTGCAAAAGGCCAAAACTCCTTGGCAAAAACTCAAAATTCTCTCCACGTTTCGTCTTGGTTTTTTAGCCCCCGTTGTAGGTGTTGTAGAAGGGCTAACAGACCCTGTGTGTGGACTTATTATGGGCCTCACCGGCGAGAATTTGGCCAGAGAATTTCATATTACCCGGTTAGAGCAAGATCAGTATGCGTTGAACAGTCACGAAAAGGCTCTAAGAGCGATTGAAAAAGGGCTTTTTCAAGAAGAAACCGTGCCTTTTCCGCTGCCCCCTAAATATGACTATGTGCACACTTTGGATGAAGGGCCTCGTAAGGGTCAAACCATTGAAGCTTTGCAAAAGCTAAAACCTTATTTTGACAAGGTCAATGGAACAGTGACCGTAGGAAATTCTTGCCCTCTTACAGACGGGGCTGCCGCTGTGTTGTTGATGAAAGAATCTCAGGCCAAAGAGATGCGTTTGACCCCGATGGGTTATTTGCGTGAATACGCATATGCCGGGCTTGAACCCGAGCGTATGGGTTTGGGGCCTGTATATGCCACCTCAAGGCTTTTAGACAAGGCTAAAATTACGATGAAAGATATTGATTTGGCGGAATTGAACGAAGCCTTTGCAGTACAGGTGATGGCCAACCAAAAGGCCTTTGACTCGGATGACTTTTCAAGGAAGTTTTTAGGAAAAGACAAAGCTCTAGGGGAATTGCGTTCGGATATTTTGAACGTGAATGGGGGGGCTGTGGCCTTGGGACATCCGGTAGGGATGACAGGGACAAGAATTGTGATTACCCTTTTGAAGGAATTGAAAAGACGAAACTTACAGCGTGGATTGGCCACTTTATGTGTGGGTGGAGGCCAGGGTGCGGCTTTGTTAGTGGAGGTAAACTAATGACCGCTTTTCATCTTGAAACCATTCAAGGGGTTGTGACCCTCACCTTTGATTATCCTAACGAAAAAATCAATAAACTGACCTCAGAAGTGATGGGGGAGTTAGACACCATGCTGGAAGAGATTTCCAAAACCCCTAATCTCAAGGCCTTGGTGCTTAAAAGTGCCAAAAGGGATATTTTTATTGCGGGTGCGGATATTGCTGAAATTCGGTCGATTACCGAACCAGAAGAAGGTGTTTTGAAAGCGAAAGCAGGTCAGGCTGTTTTGAATAAGCTATCGGCCCTTGAAATTCCGACCATTGCAGTCATAGATGGGGCGACTTTAGGGGGTGGATTGGAACTGGCTTTGGCGTGTAGTTATCGTGTGGTGTCAGATAACCCACGTGTACAACTGGGGCTTCCTGAAGTCAGTTTAGGGATTATTCCTGGCTTTGGCGGCACGCAGCGATTGCCTCGATTAATTGGGTTGAGGAATGGGCTAGACTTGATTTTGACAGGGAAGTCTGTTGATGGAAAAAAAGCCTATAAATTGGGCTTGGCCGATGCTTTTTTCACACAATCGTTTATAGAGGAGTCTTTACAGATATTTTTAGCCACTATTTTTACCTCTAAAGGCAAAGAAGTGACCCTGAAACGTCGTCGCCCGAAAGGCTTTTTAGGCTGGTTTTTAGAGAGAACTTTTTTAGGTCGTCGACTTGTCTACAAGACTGCGAAAAAAACGGTGATGGAAAAGTCAAAAGGGCACTATCCTGCTCCGTTGGCAGCGCTTCAGGTGATCAAGTCGACTTTCTGTGGGTCTCTGACAAAGGGCTTAGATGTGGAGGCTAAGGCCTTTAGTCTTTTGGTACCCACTCAGATTTCTAAAAATTTAATTCAATTATTTTTTGTTCAAGAAGAGCTCAAAAAATATGCGGGTGTGTCTCAACCTATTCCGATTGCGACCCTTCAAGATTCAGGCGTCTTAGGCGCAGGATTAATGGGCGGGGGTATTGGGTGGTTATTGAGCAGCGTGGGTATTTCTGTTCGCCTCAAAGATGTTCAGTGGGAGGCGATCGCCAAAGGCTTTTCTTCTGCCAGTAAAATTTATGACAAACTGGTTAAAATTAAGAAAAAAACAGCCCGTGAAGTGGGGCTTTCAATGCAGTTGATTTCAGGCACTACCGATTATTCGGGCTTTCAGAAAACAGATATTGTGATTGAGGCGATTGTTGAAGATATCACGATTAAGAAAAAAGTCTTTCAAGAACTGGAAGGATATATTCGACCAGAGACGATTATTGCGAGTAATACGTCGTCGTTATCGATTTCAGAGATGGCTGAGGGGTTGGCGCATCCAGAACGGTTTATTGGGATGCATTTTTTTAGCCCGGTAAATAAAATGCCCTTGGTAGAGGTGATTCCCGGTGAAAAAACGTCTGATGAAGCCATTGCCAGTGTTGTGCAGTTGGCTAAGACCATGAAAAAGACGCCTATTGTTGTGAAAAATGTGCCTGGTTTTTTGGTCAATCGTATTTTGATTCCTTATGTGAATGAGGCGATTTGTTTGCTTCAGGAAGGCGTTTCGGTTCAAGTTTTAGATCATGCGATTGAAAGTTTTGGCATGCCTTTGGGGCCCTTGGCTTTAGCCGATGAGGTGGGCCTTGATATTGGCTATAAAGTGGCGAAATTGCTTGAAAAAGGCTATGGCGAACGGATGGCTGTGGCCAAGGCTTTTGAGGTGTTGTTTGCGGATCCTGAATTAAGGGGAAAGAAAACACAAAAAGGGTTTTATTTGCATTCTGACGCTAAAAAAGTGCCTAATCCTAAAGTAGAAGCGTTGTTGAAATCGTGTAAAGTTCAAGGGGTTGATGTGAGTGTAGCAACGGCAGTTGACCGCATGATTTTACTGATGGTGAATGAGGCTGCACGGTGTTTAGAAGAAGGAGTGGTTCAAAAACCAGAACATTTAGATATGGCGATGATTTTAGGGACGGGTTTCCCGCCTTTCTTAGGTGGTTTGTGCCGATATGCGGATCAACGTGGGATTTCTGAGATTTGTCAGAAATTAGAAGGTTTTAAAACTCAGTATGGAATGAGATTTGAGCCTGCAAAACGGTTGATTCAGATGGCTCAAGAAAACAAGATGTTTTACACACTATGATTATTTCTAAGGTTAAACTCAAAAACTGGAAAAATTTTTCTCATGTTGAAATTCCGTTGAGAGAAAGAATGTTTATTGTAGGCCCAAATGCCTCAGGGAAATCTAATTTTTTGGATGTCTTTCGTTTTTTGCATGATATTGCAAAACCAGGAGGGGGATTGAAAAAGGCTATAGAAGATAGGGGGGGTATTACGAAGGTAAGGGCGCTTTCTGCAAGGCGTTTCCCAGATGTTGAGATAGAGGTGGAATTGGCTGATTTTGATTCTGGGACTACTTTGTGGAAATATGCATTGGGTTTTAAATATAGTAAACCTTCTGGGACTCTTCTTATTACTTTTGAAAGAGTGTGGAAAGGTGAAAAACTTATACTGGATAGGCCTGATAAAGAAGATAAGAAAGATGAATTGAGATTAACCCAAACACATATTGAGCAAATGAATGCGAATATGGAATTTCGGGAAATTGCGAAGAATTTTGAATCTATTACTTACTTTCATCTTGTTCCTCAGCTTTTGAAGTTTTCAGGTTTCTTTCTGGGTTCAAATATGGCGGAAGATCCTTATGGGAAAAGTTTTTTACAAAGGGTTGCCAAGGTCAGTGCTAAACATCGCAATGCTTGGTTAAATAAAATTGAAGGTGCACTCAAAGTGGCTGTTCCTAGGCTTAAAAAGCTCGAATATACCGAGGAGTTAGGGGTTCCACATCTACAAGCAGTTTATGACCATTGGAGGGTTAATGCTGCAGGAAAACAGAGGGAAGATCAGTTCTCTGATGGTACTTTAAGGTTAATAGCACTTTTGTGGTCATTGCTAGATGGCGGAGATTCTCTTTTGTTGTTGGAAGAGCCGGAATTGTCTCTGAATTCTGCGATTGTCGCAAAACTTGCGCCTATTATTTATAAATTGCAATTGCCTAAGAAACGGCAAGTTGTGCTAAGTACTCATAGTGTGGAATTACTTCAAGACAAAGGAATTGACCCTTTGGAGTTGGCTGTATTATCTCCAGAAAAGGAGGGTACTCACATTAGACTTGCCTCTTCTATCGACGAAGTGAAATTGTTGTTGGATACGGGGATGAGTATGGGTGATATTATTCCTTCTTTTACTTCTCCAGATTCTATCGATAAACTTCCCTTATTTAATTTGTAGGTTCGCTATGTCACATCAGGTTCTATTTGTTTATGAAGATAGTTTGAGTAAAACAGTTATGGAAAAAATTCTTAAAGAATTTGGAAGTAAATTTACTCCGTATAAAAAAATATGTGGCCATGGGTTTGGATATATAAAAAAAAACATTTTGAATTTTAATAAAGCAGCTCAGTATTCTCCAATACTTGTTTTAACCGATTTGGATAATGATCCATGTGCTCCACAAAAGATGAACGATTGGCTTGCGGGTTATGAAAAAAGTTCAGGGTTGCTATTTAGAATAGCTGTTAAAGAAATTGAATCTTGGATTTTGGCGGATAGAAACGCTTTTTCTAGTTATTTTGGATGTCCAATGGAAAAAATATCAGTATCTCCAGATACTCTTTTAGATCCTAAGAGAGATCTTATTCTATTGGTAGATAAATATTCAAAAAAAGAGATAAAACTGGATGTATTGCCTAGAAAAAATGATAGTATAAAACAAGGGCCAAATTACAATGCAAGAATGGAAGAATTTGTGCTCAATAACTGGGATGTTAGTCATGCGGTAATCCATTCTCCAAGTTTACAACGGACTTTTTTGGCACTTAAAAAGTATACCCACCATGTTTCTTGAAAGGACATATCTATGAAACTCACAGACAACCAAGACAAACAAAAAGCCTTAGATTTAGCGGAAGATTCCCGCGAAACTGAATGGAAATATGAAAGCTTTGTGGCCGAATTATTTAAAGGCGATTTTCGCTGGGATTTGATTCATCCCTACCCGACTCAATCTGAAGAAGATAAAATAATTGGGGATGCCTTATTAGAAAGGCTTGAGGCCGATTTACGTATGCATATTGACCCTGAAGCGGTTGATCGAAATGGGGAAGTGCCCAAGGAAGCCTTAAAAGCGTTGGCGGATAAAGGTTATTTTGGAATGAAAATTCCAAAAGAGTATGGGGGGTTGGGCCTGTCAATTTTTAATTACACCCGAGCTATGGCCTTGGTTGGGAGTTACTGCGGGTCTACGGCGGTATGGTTGTCTGCTCATCAAAGTATTGGGGTTCCTCAGCCTTTGAAATTGTTTGGTACACATGAACAAAAAGAAAAATATCTTCCTCGGCTGGCAAAAGGTGCGATTTCCGCTTTTGCTTTGACGGAACCCGATGTGGGTTCTGATCCAGCCAAAATGAAAACAACAGCCGTGTTGAGTGAAGATGGCCAGCACTATATTTTGAACGGAGAGAAGCTTTATATCACCAATGGGCCCAATTCTGAATTGTTGGTGGTGATGACATTGACGGCTCCTAAAATTGTCAATGGACGCGAAAAACAGCAGATCTCAGCGCTGATTGTGGAAACCAATAGCCCAGGGTTTGAGGTGTTGAACCGCTGTCAGTTTATGGGTATTCGAGGTATTGCTAATGGACGACTTAAATTTACGAATGTGAAAGTGCCTAAAGACAATTTAATTGGTGAGCCTGGGCAGGGGCTTAAAATTGCGTTTGTGACTTTGAACGCGGGGCGTTTGACGATTCCTGCCATTTCGGCGGCTTCTGGGAAATTATGCATGTATATTTCAAAAGAGTGGTCGAATAAGCGGGTGCAATGGGGGCTTCCCATTGGTCAGCATCAAGCGGTACAGGATAAACTGGCCGTGATGGTGGCAGATACCTTTGCGATGGAGAGCGTGAGCATGTTGGCCTCGGCCTGCGCCGATCACGAGCACGCCGATATTCGTCTTGAAGCTGCCATGGCGAAATATTTTGGATCTGAACGCGCTTGGGCAATTGCCGATCAGGCGTTGCAAATTCGGGGTGGGCGTGGATTTGAAACTGCGACATCTTTGAAAAATAGAGGTGAAGAGCCTTTCCCTGTTGAACGTGTTTTAAGAGACCTTCGTATTAATCGAATTATTGAAGGTACCAGCGAAATTATGCAACTATTTATTGCCCGTGAAGCGATGGATGCTCATGTGAAATATCTTATGGCCTTAATGAACCCTAGGGCTAGCGTAGGCGATAAGCTTAAAACGTTGGTCAAAATGGGGTGTTTTTATGTGACTTGGTATCCTCGACAATGGATAGCTTTTCCTCGCAGTTTTGGAGTCAAGCATCTTTCATGTCAGAATCGATGCCATTTGCGTTATATTCAGAAAACCAGCAAAAAATTGGCCAGACGTCTCTTTCATACGATGGCGAGATATCAGACCAAGCTTGAAAAAGAGCAATTAATTTTGGCAGCCTATGTGGACGTTGGGACGGATTTATTGGCGATGGCCGCGAGTCTTTCACGGGCGGAACATCTGCTTTCTAAGGGGCAGGCCGATGCTTCTGTGCAGGATGCGGTGAATTTGTTCTGCAAACAGGCTAAAAGACGCATTGCGTTGAATTTTAAAAAGGTAAGCTGTAACTCTAATGGTTTGGTGGCAAAAGTCAGTAAACAGTTGTTAGAAGGTAAATTTGACTGGATGATTAACGGGATTGTGAAACCGTAATTCTTGTAAAAATGACCCTCTCTCTTTATTGAGAGAGGGTCTGCTTTAAACTTAAGCGGTTTGAAGCACTTCGTTTAGCTGAGAATTGGCGGTTTTAAGTGCTTCTTCTTTGGCTGCTTCTCCCATAGAAACACCTTCTGCACGAATGAACGAAATATCGGTGATGCCTAAAAAATTAAAAATGGTTTTGAGATAGGTTTCTTGGTGGTCCATTGCCATGGCGGGGCCTTGTGTGTAAATGCCGCCTCTGCTAGAAACAATAATGATTTTCTTCCCTTCTGGAACCAATCCTTTGACACCGGTTGGGGTATATTGAAAGGTTTTTCCTGCACGAACCAAGTGGTCGATCCAGGCTTTGAGTGAAGAAGGGATACCTAAATTCCACATCGGTGCTCCAATAACGATCACATCTGCGCTCAAAAATTCTTTGACTAATTGGTCAGATACTTTGAGTGCTTCTTCTTGAGAGGGGTTTCTTTGCGAATCGGGTGTAAAGAAGGCCCCAACAACTTCAGCACTGAGGTGAGGCAAGGGGGTATTTCCAAAATCGTGGGTAATGAGTCTGTGATCAGGATGTTTTTCTTTGAGCTCGTTTACTAATTTTTGAGTGAGCTTTCTAGAAATGGAACGGTCTGCGAGTGGGCTGCTATCAATGTGTAACAGGGTATATGACATGGGAAATAGGTCCTTTCAAGAGTATATAAGCTAGACTAGAGTATAATAAGTAACTTCAAATATAAGAAGGGCCTTATTTGTGAATAAGGCGGATTTCTTATTGATATCCTTGAGCCTGCAGGGTAAACATGTGGGCATATTGTCCGTTTTTTTGAAGTAGGGTTGCGTGGTTTCCTTGTTCGATAATCGATCCTTTTTCCAAGACCACAATATGATCCGCCATGCGAACCGTGGGGAATCGATGAGAAATTAAAATGCTGGTTTTGCCTTTTGTGAGGTGTCTGAACCGTTCGAATACCGCTTGCTCAGCGTCTGCGTCGAGTGCGGCTGTGGGTTCGTCTAGAATCAACACGTCGGCGTCTTCACGCATAAACCCTCTAGATAGGGCTATTTTTTGCCATTGACCTCCCGATAAGTCGATGCCCTTATGGAACCATTTTCCTAAGATACTATCGAGTCCATCGGCTAAGTCATGGATAACTTCGGTGGCGCCACCTCGCTCAATCGCCCGGTGAATTTGGGCTTCGTTGTTGAGTTGGTCAACCTGACCCACGCCTACATTTTCTTTGACCGATAGATGATATTCGTTAAAGTCTTGAAATACGGCTCCAATACGCTTTCTTAGGGGGTTTAATGGCCAGTCTTTAAGGTTAATGCCATCTAGTGTGATATAGCCTTCTGTGGGGTCATAGAGTCGACAGATAAGTTTAATAAAGGTCGATTTTCCGGCCCCGTTGTGTCCTACTAAGGCCAAACTTTGTCCTTTGGGAATTGTGAGTGTGATGTTTCGTAAAACCCAATGATCTGTGCCTTCATATTTGAACCCAACTTGGTGGAAGTGAAACCCTGTTTCCAGACTTTGAAGGGGTGTTTTGTTCTCGGTGAATGGAGAGGGCTCTTTGAGGACATCTTCTAGCGTTTGGATAGCAAGAAAGTCGAATAAATTAGACATATAGAGGTTGCTTTCATACATATTGCCAATGGCGGTCAGGCCGCTTTGAAAGGCTTGTTGTCCTTGTCGAAAGGCCATGACGTAAAGCGTTAAACTGCCTAAGGTGATACGAGATAGTGCTGCCAATGTGGCCATCGCAGCGTAGCTTCCATAAAAAGTCAGGGTGGCAAGAAGGGATAAGGCGTAGGCCCATTTTGTACGCTGGGTGGACAGGTCTTTGTCTTCTTTTAAAAACTGATAGGCCAGCTGTTGATATCTCGATAAAAAAAGCCCCGATAAGCCCATCACTTTGACTTCTTTGACATGATCGTCATTGGCTAACACATATTCTAAATAGTTCAGACGACGGTTGTCGGGAGATCGACGGTTTCTCATCCGAAAAGTGGCATTAGAAAATTTCATTTCAGAGATCGTTGCAGGAATTGCCGCTGCAATAAGGGCGACAACCATCCATGCATTAAAGGCAAAAAGCAGGCCTACATAGCCCATAAAGGTGAGGCTGTTTTGAATCAGTTGCATGGTGTCTGTAACCATCGCCACGGGGCGAATAGAGGCTTGTTGACGGGCCTTGCTGAGGCTGTCATAAATCTCGGCGTTTTCAAAATGTCTGAGCTCAAGGCTTACTGCTTTTTCAAGAATCAGTATATTGATATCAGCCCCCAGTTTGGCACCTAAAATGGATTGGGTTAAAAATAAAAGTCTCACAATGCCGGCTTGTATAATCACAACCGTGGCTTCAGTGCTGACCCAAAGTAAGGTGAGGGACAGGTTCTTTTGCACAATGGCATCGACAATGGCTTTTCCCAGGCAGGCAATGCCAATGGGAAGGCCTGCTGCCATCAGTGTTAATAACCCAATAAGGGCACAGAGCCAACGAGACGATTTCCAAGCAAGCCCTAGACTGGGAGGAATATATTGGATACTGGCCCAGAAGGCGGATTTAAAAAATTGATTTCGAAGAGAGTTTATCATGAGTCTTTGTAAAATATAGTAAAGACCGTAGATTTTCCACATCTCTTTTAATGGGAATAGCTTAAGGTGTCATTTTCTTAGGGCTAGTTTTTGTGTTTAGAAAATTTTGGGAAGTGACTACTTTTTTGCCTTTTTGTTCATAGAGTTTGCGCATGCGTTCCATGGCGAGTTCAGGGTTTTTCATACGTTTTTTTTGAGAAGGGCGGACTAATAGAATCTGGTTTGGCGGAAAGGGTGGGATTCGAACCCACGGTGAGCTTTCACCCACACACGCGTTCCAGGCGTGCTCCTTAAACCACTCGGACACCTTTCCGTCTATTATATGGGGCTTGCGTCGCCCCCTCAGTTGGAGTCAATCCAACTGAGCCTCCCCCTCACGCGCTTTACGCGCTGGTCGCCACGCGCTTTACGTGCTGGTCGCCACGCGCTTTACGTGCTGGTCGCCACGCGCTTTACGTGCTGGTCGTGTCTTTGGGACACTCCGGATTTTTTTGTACCGGATTTTGGGATGTTGAGAGATAGTGTACTTGATTTTGGGGATTCTGGAAACTTCTGATGTGTTTTAAGAGGAAATAATGTCTCTATTCCATAGGCGATCAAGAAAAGTTTTCCAAGGGAGGATGGTAATAACTCCCGTTTCTAACTGTATCTGTCGTGGTCTTGGGTCTTGTGAGATGACAAACAGTGTTGCAGTGGGATGGTCGTGATGGAAGGCGAGTCATATCTGAAAATATTCTTTGACCGTTTTTGAATCAACCCCACAGTCTCTGGCTATATTTGTATAGACGAGCAACTCGCCGTGGCAAATTATGGATGTCTATTTAGCGATTCTGAAAGCTTTTAAGTAAGGTGACGGGTCCGTTATCAATGGGATCAAAAAGTTTATTGGAAGTAGCAATAAAGGTAATAAGTAATATGACCCCGTTTAATACCAAATAAATGGGTGGAAGTTGAAGCATCCAAATAACCCCAAACATGAGGGTAATAGAGGCTAAAAAACCGATGTAAAAAGAATTTAAGAGAAGGCAGGATAGAATCACTAAAAGGGGAAAAAGCCAAAGACATGAGGGGTCTAGAAAACTATAAATTCCTAGGAGTATGAAGAGGTGTTTGTGTTGGTTTTTAAAGCTTAAAAAGGGTGACCAGATGTTAAGTGCTAAACCTAGTCCGGAAAAGATTAAGAGGGTCAGAATGCTGAAGTTCAGGGTGCGCTCGAAAAAGTAAGCGAGTCCATAGCCTTTTAGAAATTGGCAGGCTTGGGCGAGAAAAAGGACAAAAGGGGTTTTGGAACAATAGACCATGGGTTTGGGTATATCGAGTTTGTGATAGGTTTTTCTGGCGCGAACAAGCATCCCACACAGAAGGGCTTCGATAGGGATAGCACTGAAAAAGAGGCCGCCGGCGAGAAGTAAAAATGTGGTAGAGTCCATCTTTAGTGTTTGTCGAGTTCAAATTCGGTGTGCAAAAGGGCAAGCGCGTGTTTGGCATCGGATCGTGCAATGGCACATGAAATTTTGATTTCTGAGGTGGAAATAAGGTTGATATTGATGCCGTTTTTACCAAGGGCACTGAACATTCGGGCAGCTATACCTGGTTTTGAAATCATGCCTACGCCTACGATCGAGATTTTTGCGATGGAGGTGTTGGTGGTGACATTCTGGGCATTGAGGGTTTTGGCAACAGATTCGGTGACATTTTTGGCGGTGTCAAAATCGTCTTCTAAGACAGTAAAGGTGATTGTGTTCTTATTGTTTTCTTCGCTGCTTTGAATAATCATATCAACATTAACCGAGGCTTCGGCAAGTTGGGTAAAAAGTTGGCTTGCAGTACCTGGTGTATCGGGAATTTTATTGAGGGAGATAACGGCTTCTTCTTCACTGAGTGTAATGCCAGTAACGGGACGGTTGTTTTCCATGGGGTTGGCCTCCTTGACCATGGTGCCTTCCTCGGGTGAAAACGAGGAACGCACGTGAAGTATAATGTTGTTTTCTTTGGCACATTCTACAGAACGGGGATGCAGTACTTTAGCCCCTAATGAGGCCAGTTCGAGCATTTCATCATAGCTAATTTCGGCAAGCTTTGAGGCGGTTTTGACGGCGCGAGGATCGGTTGTATAAACGCCGTCGACATCGGTGTAAATTTCGCAGACGGGGGCACCTAGTGCTGCCGCTAGGACTACAGCCGAGGTGTCAGAGCCTCCACGCCCAATGGTGGTGACGTCGTTAAAATCGTTGAGGCCTTGAAACCCCGTAACAATCACAATTTTACCCTCGGAAAGTTCTTTCCTGAGGCGAGTGGGATCTACGCGGGTGATTTTAGCTTTAGAATAGAGATTTTCAGTTTGAACCCCAGCTTGAGGCCCTGTTAGAGAAATGGCATGTCCGCCTTGTGCTTGAATGGCCATTGCAACAAGTGCCGCAGAAATGTTTTCTCCTGTTGAGATCAAGGCATCATATTCTCGGGCAGAGGGTTTTGAGGTGATTTGTTTTGCCAATGAAATTAAGTCATCGGTGGTATCTCCCATTGCAGAAACCACGACTACCACATGGTCATAGTGTTTTTGACTTTCAATAACCCTTGTTGCGACGGCTTTAATGCGCTCTGGGGAACCTACAGAGGTGCCACCAAATTTTTGAACAATGATCGAAGGCATAGGAAGGACTCTTTTCTGAAAATTAAGATCAAATATGTTTCAAACGCGTCAGATTATACTCCCAACCCGTTTAGGGCTCAAGGAACTAAAACACGATTGAGTTTGGGGATGCAGTAGGGATCTTGGACGACAGCTGTTGCGAGCCCGAAAAGAAGGGCTCCTTTTTTTTTGAGGGCCAGGACGTGCTCGGGTTTAGAGATACCCCCAGTGGCCATAATTGGGCAGCCCAGTGGGGCAAGAAGGGTGGTCATGTCGAGGGTTCGTTTGAATAATGCAGGGCCACTTAGTCCGCCACCTCCGATTGATATGGCTGTGGACGGTAAGCCTAATGCGTCACATTTTCTGAAGCTGGTATTGCCGATATTAATATAAGTTCGAGGAAAAGAGGCGATGAGTTTCCCGTAGGTTAAAAGGGTGTCGTTGGGTTGGTCGGGCGAGAGTTTGACCCCTACAATGGTGTTCGAATGGTTTCGTATAAAGCGTAAGAGTGCCTCTAATAAAGTGGGGTTTTTGCTTAAATCTTGACCCTCGGGTGTATTGGGGCAACTAATGTTTAGCTCTAGATAGTATCGGCCTGGATACAGGGTTTGAAGGGCGTGATCAAGTTTGAGAAAATTGTCTTGATAGTCCTCTAAGCTGTTCCCGCCGATGCTGATTCCAATTGGTTTTTTATCCGAAAACAGGGTTAGGGTAGGCAGTGACTCTATAAATTTTGAAATTCCTTTTCCAGGAAGTCCCATTGCGTTGAGCAACCCTTTTCCTTCTGGGGTGGTGACTTCGGTGATGCGCGGGTGTGGATTTCCTGGCCGAGGTTCTTTTAAAAGGGTTTTGATTGTGGCGCCACCCAGGCCAAATTGCATCCAAATATGTAAAATGTCGGGGTCATCTTTGAAAGCGGCGAGGGTAAGGGGTGAGGGAAAAGAGAGATCGTACAGAGAAACCCCAATGTGCTTTGGAATAGAGAAGTGATAGATCCATTTTTTCAGAGGCTTAAGGCGGATATAGGCGTGGTCTCCGAGGGTAATGGCGGTTTCCAGGTCTTTTGTACCTAAAAGAACACAACGCCGGATGCTGCGATAGAACCAGGACAAAAGTGTCGCTCTCATAGGGGTTATTATAGAGTGTCTTGACGGTGGAGGGAACCCTGTATTAGCCTTGGGTTTCGAGTCACAAACGAGTTTATGATGCGGGGTAAACTTTCTAAAATTGATGAATCAAGGAGACCCCTGATGATAATCTTGTTAAATAAAACAATGTCTACTCAGTCTAAAGATTCTCTATTTGGTGTGACACTCAGGCAATTTGCAAACACACATGGGTCGAGTAGACATTCTAAAGCCACGACTCACAATTTGGAAGCAGCTACTCAGGGAATTGCCACCTTTTTTGGTTTTGATAAGGCAGATGTGGTGTTGGCGGGTAACACAGAGTCGGCTTCTGGACCAACCCAGCTGTTAAGGAAGATGATGGAAATAAGAGACCCTATGGGTCAACGTAAGTTTCATGTTATTCATACAGCAGATTTTGGAAATGGGGAGGCTCTAGTTGAAAAAGTAAAAGAAATGCACCTTTCTGGACAGAGTGTATTTTTGGATATTTCTTACGATGCTAGGTTTTATATCAAGAAAAAGGCTGACGTCACACCGCAGTCTGGACTGGTTTCGCGCCAGGTTATCCCCTTGTCTATGGCAGATTTTCCAGATGTCAAAGGCATGATTGTACCCGCTAACGATAAGCCTGGGGGGCAGGGTGGTATGGCTGTTTTGGTGCTTAAAAAAGGATTTTATGATGAGGGCTTGGCATTGCCCCCTGCAGTCCCAGGTGGAGGGACTGTGGATGCGGTGATCGATCCGACGTATCCGGTTTACTCAAAAAGCCCTGAAAAAGAAGTGGGTGGAAGTCCGGCTACGTTGAGAATGGCAAAAATGTGTGATGCTGTATACGACTTTAACCCATTGAGTATAGTGCCTGTTTTACAGTTAGATTCTAGAGGCCTTGGACAAAACACGACTTTATTTCATCACTGGAAAGCAAGATCTTTACAGGAATTAAGGCAAGATATGCCTGGAGACCCGAAAGAAAATCAGAATTATTTTGATTATACAGCTTCGGCAAAGCCTGATGGGGGTATTCTTGAGGTTTTGAGTAGAATTGAGCGTGAGAGCCCTCGAGATCGCCGGAAAAAAGCCGAAGAGGCGGCCACTTATGTGGTGTCTCAACTAGGGGGTAGAAAAGGGGATGTATTGGTTCCGAACGGGGCGGGGGCGACAGGGCCGTTTAATCTGCTGGTAGCTCGTGTCAAAGAAAGCTTGCTTAGACAGAATCCGAACGCGTTTTTGGACCCGTTATTGAAGCATGTTGTTTTCCTGTCAAAACGCGAACACCATTCAAATATTCTGCCATGGCTAGAAGCAGGGTTTGAGATCTGCCAAATAGGGTTAACTTCGGACGGATTGGATGATTATGAAGGGTTACGCTCTGCAGTAGACTTGGCCCAGACGAATGGCCGATCTATGTTTATTTCGTGGTCGGCATCTTCAAATGTGACGAGTGTGAAGGCGGATTTAGAGTGTTTAAATGGCATTGCCAGTCTCTATAGCATCCCTGTTTTTTTAGATTTGGCGGCCCATGTTTCTCATCATCCCTATCGTTTTTCTGAGCATTCTCAGGTAAAAGCGGTGGTGATTGCAGGTCATAAAAATCACGGGGGACCCGGAAGTTGTGGCGCTTTAGTGGTTAAAGGAGACTATGAAAGCATACTTTTGAAAGACGAAGATAGACACTTGGTTCAGACGGGTGTTGGGGAATTGCCCCTTATTCAGTTGGCGCTGACCTTCAAACTGATGCAAGATATTGGCATGAAAAAAATTGAAAAAATTGAAATGGCTTATGCAAAGCGCATTATGGAGGCATTGAAATCTATTTCAAATGTAGAGATTATGGGGCCTTCAGATCTTAAACATAGGGGTTCTATTATTGCGTTTAATATTCGTGTTTCGGATGCTTGGGTTGGAGACAAGTTGGTCATTAATGATCGTTGTTATATAAAGCCTGGGAGGCTAGGGGAGCTTATCGAGGCTCAGCATGGCATTATTGGGCGTGCTGGATGCAGTTGTGCGGGCCCTTATGGGGTAGAGTTATTAGGTCTGACAGAAGCTCAGGCTGAGGCTATTCAAAAACAGATAGCGGCAGGAGACTCCACAGATAAACCCGGATGGTTTAGACTGAGGGCGGACTTCCTTAAAACAGAAGAGGATGTCACTCGGCTTATTGAAGCTGTGCGCAATATAGCTGGGCAGTATGAATCTTAAAAGGGAGTTTTTTCCATCATGACCACTCAACAAAAAAAGCTGAGTATGATTAGTTTTAGCGGAGATTTCGATAAAGCCATTGCCGTTTTTACCCTGGCTTCTGGGGCAGCTGCAGTGGGCTATGAGGTGAATATTTTTTTCACGTTTTGGGGGTATAATGCGATTAAAAAAGCCCAAGGTCGTGCGACTCAAGGGACGGGGTTTTTGGCTAAATTTTTTAATTTTTTAATGGGGGGCTTTAAGAACTTGCCCTTATCTCGTCTCAATTTTGGGGGTATTAGCCCTCATTTAATGACTTATATGATGAAAAAAAATAACGTGGCTACCTTAAAAGAGTTGATCGAGGCTTCGGTGCAATTGGGTGTAAATTTTTATGCCTGCGAAATGTCGATGGTTATTCTAGGTACTAAACCCGAAGATTATCTACACATTAAAGAGCAGTTAGGCGTGGCTAAGTTTTTAAAATTGGCCGAAGGGGGACAGGTGTTATTTATATGAGCGATATTACTTTTTTGGATATTACAAAAGAACATTGTCCGATGACCTTTGTCAAAACAAAGCTTAAGCTAGAGTCTTTACAGATAGGCGAACAGCTTTGCGTGCGTTTAAAAAAGGGTGAACCCTTGGAAAATGTACCTTCTTCAGTGAAAGAACAGGGGCATGATGTGGTATGCATTACCCACATTGACGGAGATGTTTACGAGGTTTTGATCACGAAAGGGTCATTCCCAACGGCTGTCTAGTCTATAAAAACAGCTTGAATTTCATCTTTGGCAGCAGAAAATAGCTTTTTGTCAGAGGTGAAGAATGTGTCAGCTGCCGAAAGTATGCCTGAGGAAAGTTGAAGGCTTTCATCTTTCAGAGTCTCTGTTGTCGATGATGCCTTGAGTCAGTTTGGCTTTTTTGTTTGAAATGCGTGTGATTTTTCGACGCCATCCAGGAAACTGGACGTGTTCTTGATGAGGTATGACATGTTTGAGATTCTCGGCTAGATGGTGAGAAAACTCTCGAATGCTCAGGCTTTTCATAGGGGGCTCCTTTTGAAATGGATAGCGTAATGTATCACGCATTGTATGACAATTTCTGGGTATGTAACGGATCTTCCGAAAAAATCTAGCCTCACTTTGAGGCTAGATTTTTCTCAAAGTGTAGCCACGAATAAAAGATACCATATTTTTTGAAATGATTTTGTAATATAGATTTTTTGTGGTAATATAGTAGCCACGATGTATATCACAAGAACAAAGAAGAAGGTCGGAACCAAGAATTACCAGTCCATACTGCTAGTGAAAAGCGTCCGTATCAACGGCAAGCCAAGACATGAGACA
>JAHFDB010000015.1 GCA_023249195.1 bacterium
AACACCTTCTAAATTTAATACGCCTACACAGCCGTAAGTCGCTAAAATGCCTGCTGTCGTGGGGTTCACCACAGAGTCCATCGCAGAAGCAAAAACAGGAATAGCAAGCGTAAGGCCAGCAATTTGGGAAGAGGTATCGACTAATTCAGGATCCAGAGTTTGCATAGACGGGACAAGGGCAATCTCATCGAGCCCATAAGCTCTTTGAAATTGTTTAACATAACCTGTGCTCATGACGCTACTCCTATTAACGGGTGAAAGGGTAATTTGAAGGTAATTAATCGAATCGTAACAGATGGAAATAGGGGTGTCAATTTTGGTTTGACACATAGTTTGAGGGTTGTTAGAATTTTAGACTTGAGACTAAGTCTTAGTATCAGCATTAAAGCATCTTTCGAAAGTCCTAAGTAGTTGGTAAGTAGTTGAAAGGTCGTTAATCCTCATGTCAGTCATAGCCTTGCACACTCATAAAAAAACCCTCAATACCCTGTCAACGGGGTGTTCTGCGGTTGTGTCAGGTTTTCAAGGGGATCAGTGCTTGTGTAGCCGACTTCAAGAATTGGGCCTTATCGAAGGCTCTACAATATGTCTCGCATACAGGCTTTCTTTTGGCGGCCCCTTGGCAGTTAAAGTAAAGGGGGCTACCCTTGCGATCCGGTCTGAAGATGCCGCTTGCGTTCTGGTCCAATAGCTTGTGTCTGAAACGTTGCTTTTTGTAGGGAACCCCAACTCAGGTAAAACCACGCTGTTTAATTACTTTACAGGATCACGCTATAAAACAGTAAATTATCCTGGAGCCACTGTTGACTTTGCCCTAGCAGAATGGAAAACCCCAACGCAGTCGCACTGGGTTTTAGATACGCCAGGAATAGTGTCCATTGTGCCTCAATCGGAAGATGAAGAGATTACCCGACGCGCCCTCGAAAATATTGTTCCCTTTGTTCCTAATGCCACTCAGAAAATGCCGGCACTATTGATTGGGGTCGTCGACGCCATGCAGCTATCGAGACACCTTGTGCTGATCAGACAACTTCAGCAGTGCGGATATGCCATGGTGTTGGCGGTCACTATGACGGATGTTGCTCATAAACATGGCAGAAAAATAGATTTTCTCACACTCAGTGAACTGCTTAATATGCCTGTTATTCCTATTGAAGGCCGGACAGGAAAAGGAATTGATAAGCTCAAACAGGCATGCTGTATAAGGCTTGCCCAAAAAGGGTCGCTTCCTCAACCATGTCCTTCTCACATAGAAGCGAGCACGCTGAAAGAACAGTTCGAATGGGCTGAAAAAATGGTGGGGTTGGTCAGTTCAAATGGATATGAAAAAATATCTGGTTTCGATATCGATGCCTGGTTGTTGCATCCTGTGTTTGGGCCCGTGGGATTTATGGTGACAATGGGATTGTTTTTTACATGTATTTTTGCCGTGGCTTCACCGGCAATGGCGGGCATTGATTCTGGATTTACCTGGGGAATTGCTTCCTTGAGCGCTTTTTTGCCTGCAGTATGGTGGGCGGATCTTCTCACAAAAGGGATTTTAACGGGGGTGGGATCGGTTTTTGTTTTTGTTCCCCAAATTGCCTTGTTGTTTTTTTTATTAGGCGTAATGGAAGGAAGCGGATATCTCGCTAGAGGGGCTATGCTGGCCGATCGGCCTCTTTCTGCCATTGGTCTAAATGGCCGAAGTTTTGTCCCGCTTCTTTCAGGGTGTGCCTGTGCCATTCCCGCGATGATGGCGGCCCGGACACTTCCAGGGAAAAAAGAAAAGCTGCTCACATTATTTATGATCCCTCTCATGACGTGCTCTGCAAGATTGCCTGTCTATGGCCTTTTATTGTCGCTCTTAATAGGATTCCATCATCCGGTGCAAATAGCCATCGGCATGACGGGCATATACGTCTCGAGTATTATTCTGGCATCCAGTGTCACTGCGATTGTGGGCAGAATGCTTCGGGTGGCACCTGCACCTGGTTTTCAAATTGAACTTCCACGATGGCATTGGCCTGTGTTGCGTCATGTCTTGACCCACACGGTGACCCAAACATTCAGTTTTATCAAAAAAGCAGGCCCGGTGATTGTGTGTGTCGGTGTGTTGCTGTGGGTTTTGTCTACGTTTCCCAGTCCGACGCACTCATTCTTACATACGTTTGGACATGTTTTGAGCCCTCTATTGAGCCCTATGGGGTTAGATTGGCGGGTGGGGGTGGCTTTGATTCTGGCTTTTGCGGCACGAGAAGTGTTTGTATCTGCAATTGCCTTGATGTTTGCGTCAGAGTCTACACATCTAGCCTCTTTGGTAAACACGCTTCATCACGCGGTGTTAGAGGGAACAACCCAGCCTCTTTTTACACCGGCCAGTATTATAGGTTTGATCGTATTTTTTATGATATCGATGCAATGCGCATCGACACTGGCCATCGCCAAAAAAGAAATGGGAGGATGGAAACTGCCCTTGGCGATGACGGTGAGCTATATTGTGGGAGCCTATATTGCCGCTGTGGGGGTTGTTCAAGCGGTGCAATTTTGGATGGGGTAATGGCGGATAGTCAGAAGCATTAAGCCTATTTATCAGGCGGGATATTTAAGTAAGAAATCATATCCAAAGCAATGTTTTTAAATACAGGTCCCGCAACGGCGGCTCCATAAATGGCTTTTTGCGGAGAATCGATTACAACTAAGATTAATACCTGAGGGTTTTTGGCGGGGAAAAAGCCTAAAAATGAGGCAATATATTGCCCGGCCATATAGCCTCGGCCAAAAGGGCTGGGTTTTTGAGCGGTCCCTGTTTTGCCTGCGATCGTATACCCAGGAATTTTTGCCACAGCGCCAGTTCCGCGTTCCACGGTGTTAGTGAGTATGTCGGTAACTTTTTGTGCCGTCTCAGCGCTCATAAGGGTGTCTCGAACGGTTTTAGGGACTCCTTTTAGGGACTGATTTTTGTTGAAAGTCATGTATCGAATAATGCGGGGCTTTAGAAGCTCGCCTCTATTGGTGACTGCGGTGACCACTGAAACCATTTGAATGGGCGTAAGGGCGATTCCTTGGCCGAAGGAAATCATGCCTATATCTGGGGCTGACCAACGAGAAACAGGGCGAAGAAGGCCTGGAGATTCTCCAGGAAGCTCAATGCCGGTTCTTTTTCCAATTTTAAATCGGACAAGGTAGTCATAAAACTTCTTTTCTCCCAAGCGTCTTGCCAGCATGGTAGTGCCCACATTAAGTGATTTTTCAATAATTTCTGACACGGTTCTCCGGTCGGAATCGCCGGCTTCTCTTCCGTGAGCCTCGCGGATGGTTCGGCCTCCCAGTTCAAGTGTGGCGGGAACATACATGATGGTTTCTGGAGAAACCAGCTTTTCTTCAATGACAGAGGAAACCGTCAAAATTTTAAAAACAGACCCAGGTTCATACATGTCAGAAACACATCTGTTTTTTCTGGAAAAGGCGGTGGCATCATGCCAATGATTAGGGTCAAATTGTGGGTAAGTTGCCATTGCCAAAACATCTCCCGTTTGAGGATCCAAGACAATGGCTTCTCCAGAAGCGGCCCCATTTTCCTCCACACCCTGTTTGAGATATTTTTGGGTAACATATTGTACATAACTATCAAGGGTTGTCACGATGTGCCCACCATCATAGGGAGTGTCTAAGGTTTTTTTGTATCCAGAAATAACCCTAAATCCCCGAGGATCCCCCTCTAGCATAATTTTACCGGAAGACCCCTTTAAAAAGCTGTCGTATTTATATTCAAGTCCACCTAGGCCCTGATTATCGATGCCGACAAACCCTAAAACCGAAGCTGCCAAAGTTCCATTAGGGTAAATGCGTTGGTCTTCTTTAACATAGTCGATACACGAAAACCGAAGGTTTTTGAGGGCTATATAGTGTTCGGGATCAAGCTTGCGTTTTAGCCAAATAAAGGGGATTCCCGAATAAATCTTTTTAGATAAGGTGTCTGGGGGAATATCAAGAACATGCGAAACCTGTTGGATAAATAACGCCTTATTCGCTATTTGGGCAGGAAACGTATAGGCGGAATAGGTAGTCTTAGTCACTGCCAGAGGCCGCATATTTCGGTCATAGATATTGCCTCTATGGGGGTACAATTTGATGGTGCGAAGGAGCTGATTTTGGGATTTTACCCGATAGAAATCATATTTGAGAATTTGCATGTAACAAAGACGCACAACCAAAAGTGTAAGGAGTATATAAAAAGCCGTAATAAAGGCAATAAAACGAGAATTATTTTGCTGCATGGCCGCCAGAAGGCAAATAGACAACCGTTCTACAAGGAATCATCCCTAATTTTTGAACTGAAATATGCTCAATATTTTCAAGTGTAGTGAAGGACAAGACCCTAAGCCACAGCCCCTCATTTTCTTCTTTAAGGGCATCTAAGTGGCGGGTTGTTTTTTGAGTCACATCGTTAAGGGCAATGGTTTTAATATTTACAATAAGCCCCACTACGGCTATAAGGGCAATGAGCACATAAATCCAAATATACACCCGGACACGTTTTTCTTTAAACACAAAGAACTAGAAGGGGAAAACCTTGCTCAAGTTCATTTTAAAGCCGACACTATAGGTTTCTGTATAGTCGCTAAATGACGTATATACCCGTTTAATGTTAATCATGTAATCATACCAAGTGCCGGTGGTATAGGTGATATCTGCATTGACTACGGCGGCACTGTTGCTATTCAAAGGACGGCTAAAATTAATGACGCCTACCGTATTGAGAATAGGCTTCCATCCCAAGGCTGCACTCAATAAATCAAGGTCCTCATATCTTTCATACATCAATCCGCCTCGAACATAGCCATCAAAAAACGAGGTCCCTGCTGAAACTAAGAAGCCACTGCGTTCTTTGCTCGTGACCGCTGGAAGTGCACTCGCTTCATAGGTTTCATTAAAATAATTAGGAATAAATCCAGCCCCCAATTTACGGTATTCTGCACGGTAATCAGCGATGCCAAAATTTCCTTTAACCCCTGAAGAAAAGCCATCTCCACCAACACCACTATTGTTCAATTGCTGAAGTTTGGCATATTCTGTAAAAACAGTCAGGAAATCGCCGGCAATGGGAAGCCCGATATCCGCGCTCCACCCAGATTGCGACTGTCGAGGTGTTCCGGTGGCGCTGCCGACACCGTCTGAATCGTTGACATAGTTTCCCCCAAACACGATAGAACTGCCTAAAATAGGCGACTCTTCCCAGGTATAGCTTCCCCGATAGGCACTTACATTAGAGGCTGTCCACATCACATCCGCTCGAAATTGGGCAAGGGTTCCATAGGCTAAAACCCCTGCTTTTTGAGAGGTAAATTCTGTGGTGTCTCCGCCAATACCGGAATCATATTGATCCATTAATAGGCCGTATCCGAAGGTCACATGTCGAAGCCTTCCCCACTTAATTCCACATTTATTTTCATAATCAAAATTCACATGTCTAAACGCCAGGCTTACATCAGAATTGCCGTTGCCGTTCAAAGGAAGAAAAACGTTAAGGTCAAAACCTACCCCAAGAGGGCCTATGTTAAAATCAGGGCTCAGCGTATTTTTGGCGTAGCTTACGCCATTTTTATTGAGAATGCCGACCGTATTAGACAGCCCTTTACCTTCAAACTCGTCCAAGGAGTAAGAAACCCCAGCATGGGCTGTTGAAGATAAGGCTAAAATAAGGACAAAAACGGACAGTGCTTTTTTTGTTAGCATGGGGGCTCCTTTTTCATGTGTTTTTTTAAGTATATCAGCTAGGCAGGCTGTTTTCTATTCCAAGCCTGGGCATCCTTCAAAAATGTTTGAATCCCAGAGTCTGTCAACGGATGTTTAAACAACTGGACTAAAGTGGCGGGAGGTACCGTTGCGACATCGGCCCCAATGAGGGCAGCATCTAACATATGGACAGGGTTGCGAACGCTGGCTACCAAAATTTCAGTACTCAGTTGATAGGTGTCAAAAATCTGACGGATATCTGAAATAATACCCATTCCCGACTGTCCAATATCATCCAGTCTTCCAACAAAAGGGCTTACATAAGTCGCACCTGCTTTGGCGGCTACCAATGCTTGCATGGGGGTGAAAATAAGGGTGACATTTGTTTTAATGCCTTGGCTAGATAAGGCCCTTACGGCTTTCATGCCTTCTGGGGTCATGACCACTTTAATCACAATATTTTGTCCCCACGTAACATAGGTTTTTGCTTCTTCAAGCATGCCTTCAGCGGTTTCACTGAGAGTTTCAACGGATATAGGGCCTTCGACAAAAGTGCTAATTTCTCGAATGGTTTGCTCGTGGTCTCGGCCTGCTTTTTTGATTAAAGAAGGGTTTGTAGTGACCCCATCAACAAGGCCTAAGGCATGGGCTTTTCTAATCTCTTCAACATCGGCAGTATCAATAAAGAATTGCATTGGGAAAATTCCTTAAACGCTCTTTTTTTAGACAAAATACACACATGTTTTTACCACATTTACCACCCAATCTCCAAACTATTTACATAAGGGGTGTGGCCAAACTGATAGCTTTTGAGCTGGACTCGAACTTGAAGTTGCTTTGAAATGACCGTGGGCGGAAGTGTCCAGACCAGGTCTTGTTTTTCTTTAGTCGTGATCAGGACTTCCGGAGACAGCGTGACCGATTTGCCATTGGACACAATAGCAATAGATATTTGACCGTATTTAGGATCAAAATCGGGAACGGTTCCGGGGTCGCCCAAGAGGGTTAGTTTTATTTTTTTGTAGGACTTGTAGGCGTTTCCGGGAATAACAGGAGAGGTCATGTGACCGGTGTAAAAATAATACTCATAAGCACCTAAATCTTGGGTGCCATCTGCGTCAATACAGGGGGATTCTGGACGAAGTCCAAAATTGTCTTGGTTGGCATCCCAAAACAGGGGGTCTGAAGTAAGGGATTGGGTAAAAACCACACTGCCAGAGCCTTGAATACCCACTGCGTGAAAGGCATTTAAGACCGATGAGATGGTGCCTGAGTCAGACTCGAGGGCCAAAGAACACCCGTCAAAAATAGAATGTTTGACGATTAAACTGGTCAAAGACCCTACAACCCCAACGGTAGTGTGTGCAAAGGTGCAGTGATCGAGTATCAAGCCATTGGCATTGGCAGCAGAAACGCCCGTATCACACCTTTTGAAAAGGAGACCTTGTAGAAAACTATGGGTTCCTACACAACGCACGGCTTTCCCATTAATAAAAATCAAATCCTCTAAACGAGACCCTTGCGAGACCAGAAAGGTAAAGTTGTTTCCGCTATTTTGAATCAGAGGAATATCGGCGCTTTGACCTGAAATAAAGAGGGTTTGCTTAAAGGAAAGTCCCTGTATAAAGGTGTAAACCCCTGGCTGAAACACCACAAAGTCTCCGGGTACAGAGGCATTGAGAGTCTGTTGCATTTGTTGCTCAGAACTAAGAGGGCTCAGAGTCACAACCGCCCCAGATCCCAGACGTCCCGACAACGGGCCTCCATAAAGACCGATGTCATTGCGAAGGGTCCCAAAGCTGGGTTGTCCCCCAAGATACACATCTTGAAAACTGCTTCCGCTATTTCCAGAGTCAATCAGAACAGAATTAGACTTGAGAAAATAGGTGGCCAAAGAGTGAAAATAAGGGTTTGCATTTGTCCAGGTGCTTTCGCTAACAGACGCGGTTTGATTGGATCCATCCAAAGAAATGCCACCAGAAGTACTGCCAAGGGTGTTGTTTGCAAAAAAATTGTTTTGAATGATGCTCAAAGAACGGTTGTCAGGAAAGGGCGAGTAAAACAGCCCTACGTTATTGTGATGGATAACGTTATTGTAGATAAACACGTTTCCAAAACTAGAGACAATGCCAATGTTATCCGCATTTTGAATGATATTATTCGCAATGGTACATTGCGCATATTGATTAGACTGCCCAATAACATTGATGCAGGAATATCCTTGAATCACCACATTGTTTCTAAAGTCCACATTTTGAGATTTTTGAATCAAAATATTGGCCTTTTGAAAGGTATTGTTTGAGAAGAATCGGTTTCTAAAAAGACTCAGGGACACATGGGAATCGTTGATGAGTACACACACCTCGTTACCGGTGACTTCATTGTTGAAAAGGGTGCCTTGAGAGTGCACAATATCGAATGGGCGGTCACAGTTTTGGACACGGCAATGAGACACCGTAAAGCCAATCGCGTTGTTGATATAAATGCCGTCAATGAGGTTTGCTCCATCCAGAACAAATCCATCTAACACGGTATTGTCTCTCATCACCACTGTACGGTCAGAAATGCCTGTTTTGGTGACAATGAGAGTTGCATTTTTATAAATATTGCGTTCCCACGAAGTGGCATCATAGCCTCCAAAAAGCTTAATACCAGGTTTCAATACAATGCTTTCTAAATAGCCCCCTGCTTTGGCGGCTACCAAGATCTCATTGCCCGAAACAGCCGCATTAATAGCATCCTGAATTTTTGAAAAATAGAGGCCTGTATTGCGAATTTTGACGGTTCTTGTGAGGGGGGTTAGATATCCCCCGTCAGCTAATGTAAAGGGCGTATCTTGGCTGAAAGAAAGGCCTTGAGAAGTCCATTGAAGACCTGGCTCCTGGGTTAAGAAAGGGTAAGCTGTTTTTGGGCTAGGAACGACACCAAACTGCAAAACCCCAGAAAAGGAAATAGGGGCCCGAATTAAAGGGACCAATTGTTGAATAGGTTCAGATTCGCCTGATTTTTGAAGAGAATATTTGAGTGAAGAAATGGTATCCAAAGCCACGGGAACAAAGATATTGTTAGGGGACGCTATGCGAAAATAGTCGGCATCTTCGCGATAGGTCGTAATAAAAAACGTTTTAACCGACGAGACCAAAACCACTTGATCGATGTCTCCGTGATCACGGGTTTGAGTTAGAACAAGACTGTCCACCGGAAATACATTGCTGGTAAAAAGAGACTGGTTGGCGGGGGAGTTTTTGTACACGCTGACCACCCAATTTCGGTCATCCAAATATTGAATATATCCATCCGAGTTTGACTTGAGAGAGACGTTTATGATTTTTTTTGCTGTAGACAGGCGTTCATACAGTGCCGGAATGGCAATGCGGGTTTCTTTCGAAGCTGACAACCGAGAGCGCGCATGCTTCCAAAACTGAATAGCCACACTCAAAACTTTATAGAAAGAAACGGCAATAATACCTGCAATCAGCAGTCCAATTAAGAGCTCAATGAGGGAAAATCCTTTTTGAGTTCTAGGCCTCATAAAGCAAGCTTTTCAGTTACAACAGTAGAGAAAGACAAAGAAATCTCGGAGGGATCAATCGCATTGTCTAAATTTTTATCGTACCAAATGCGTACATTTACAACGGCCCTGTCACTGTGGGTGGTCTCCCAAAACTGGATAGAAGCCTTGTATTCATCGGGAATGGCTTCGCTGCCTGAAACCAAGGGGTCGGCCCACAGGAGACGGTTTACCCGGGTTTCTTCCGACAGTTCAAGCTCAGAACCATCTCGATAATTTTTTAATAATAAGGCCTTCGAAGCCGGAGAAAAATCGGCCCATCGAAATAAATAGCTGCCCGTATATTCAGCAATTTGAACCAGTTTCGAATAGCGCTCTGCCTTGGCAAGTGACTGAATGAGTTGGGGATATACCGTACCTAGCGAGGCGGTGATAAGCAAAAGCAGACCCAGGGCAAAAATAGCCTCTAGAAAGAGACTGCCTCTGTCATGGCGGCGATTATTTTTTGGGGACAAGCTGAGCAACTCCAGAATAGTAATAAATTAAAATATCACTGGTAACCCGCTGTTGATAAGACAGTTGAATCAGACAATTTTGAGAAGCTAAGACGGTGTTGCCTGCATCGAGAAGCTGAATAGACCCGTGGGGACGGAAGATGATTTTATGGACCATTGTCGGGTTCAGAGTGGCCGAAAGATTGTCTGGAAACACAAGCTGGTTCAAGACATGTCCATGGGGTTCAGACTGTGTGGGCAGCGATAGGATGTTAAATCCTGTGATGTTTCCCTGTGTACGGTTGATGCTTACCGAAATCTCTTGGTTTAAAGCAACAGAATAACTTTGAGCGAGTTGAAGCAGGGCTAAGGTATCCTCTGAGCTGGTTTGAATGCGGGTTAAAACAACATGATGAATATAGCTTGGAACGACAATCGCAGCCAAAATGAACAAAATAGAAACAACAATTAAGAGTTCAAGAAGGGTAAATCCGTTTTTTTTTTCCAGAAACTATTCGTGGCCATCGTGAGTTTTGACTCTTCCATTTTCAATCACCCAGATAACATTCTGGTTGCAGGAAACGGGAACGTTTTCCGGAAAGTAGTCTTGCCAATCGGGTTTTCCATTGCCGTCTTTGTCGGTGGAACCCCAACCTTCGTTAGTCATAGCCGTGGGATAAGCCCCAAAATTGAAGAAATAAAGTTCTAGCTGAGAATTAATGGTTTGGCGCTCAGATTTATGAGCGGCTTTTCTTGCAGACTGGGAAGAGGTCAGAAAACGGGGTAAAACAATGGCTGCCAAAATTCCGATGATCGTCACAACAATGAGCATTTCCATCAAAGTAAACCCAGAATCAGAGGCGTCCAGACAAAATAGTTTTTTCATGTACTGAATTAATGACACACTCTGTGTTAAAAATCAATTTGGCTATTTTTTCTAAAGGAAAAGGGTGGGGAGACAATGCGGTAATAACCGCTTCATAATCCTGCTTCCATCTAGAAGAAAGTGGCCTATGAAAATAGGTATCAATAAATCGTGCGATGTGTTTGGGTTCAATGTGATATTGCACATATTCCGGAATAATTTCTCTGCCGGCGATAATATTAGGCAGGGCAATTAAGGGCATTTTTTTGTGAAGACGCAAAATGAGCCTTGCAATCCAATAGGTGACGTGGGGCAATGCTCCAAAAATAACCATAGGAATGTGATACAGCATCGCTTCAATAGTGGAAGAGCCAGAGGCACACAATAAAAAGTCGGTTTCTTTGAGTAATTCTTCTTTCTTTCCCTTCCAAATAGAAAGCGGGGGATGGGGTTTTCGAGAAAGAATTTTTTGAATTTGGGGTAAAAAACGCTCAGAAGACAGGGCGAGATAATAGTGATAGGCCTGACCTTTTTGAGACAGCAGTGTGAGGGTGTCGATCATGGCGGGTAATAACAGGTCGATTTCTTGACGTCTTGAGCCTGGAAAAAGGGTAATAATAGGCCTGGTTTTTTCAAGGGGATTTTTGAGGCTGTCTCCGTGGCTGCCAATCATTTGGATAAGGGGGTGTCCAAAATAGTGAACACGGTCTGTGAGAGACCGATAAAAAGCATATTCTTGAGGAAAAATGGTCACAATATCACGGCTATAAGAGACAATTTTCTTGGCTTTTTTGATGTCTTTCCAGAGCCAAAAATTAGGGGTAATAAAGGTGACAATCGGAATTTTAAAGTGTTGAAAAAGCGAAGCGAGTTTGAAGTTGTGATGCTGAAAATCAATCAGAATAACAAGGTCAATGGAATGGGTTTCTAAATAGGGAGTAAGACTCTGAAGAAGCCGAGGCTGCCCCCATCGAGACGCCAAGCTTTCTTTGATCCCAATGGCATTATGGTAGGCTGTTTCAAAAAGAAAGTCGTCACATTGTGAGCGAAGCTGATCTCCCCCTACACCTACTAAATAAACCCCAGGAGATTCTTTGCGAAGGGCCTCAGACAGCGCGGCACCATAAGCATCCCCGGAGACTTCACCCGCTAGAATCAAAATGCGTGAAAGAGGACGAGGGGTACTAGGCGTCACTTTCGTCAGACTCGGACCCAGTTTTTTTAATCAGGCCTCGATGTGAATCGGCTTTCAAAAAGGTCAAAAGTTGTTCGGATTCCACACTTTTTAAGGACAATCTTTCTGATTCCTCAATGGCCTGTGTGGTATTCAAATCAGAGCGATAAAGCTGTTTAAAAATTTCTTTGACTTCACGAATAGCCTCTCGGGACGAGCCTCTACGCTTCAATCCGACCAAGTTCATTCCTCGAATATAGGCCGGATTTCCCTCGCATAACATAAACGGAGGCACATCTTGAGGCAATCGGGTATAGGCTCCCACCATACACCCACGGCCAATGCGAACAAATTGATGAATGCCTGTCATTCCCCCGATAGTCGCAAAATCTTCGACAACCGTATGGCCACCCAAATTGGTCATGTTTGCAATAATAACCTTGTTTCCCACTTGGCAATTGTGGGCGATGTGCACATTGGTTAGAAAGATATTGTCGTTCCCAATTTGGGTCAGGGTATCTTTCCCTGTTGAGCGGTTAATGGTGACATATTCCCGAATTTCATTGCGATCTCCAATGACTACCCAGGTTTTTTCCCCACCATATTTGATATCTTGAGCTTGAGATCCAATCACTGCCCCAAAGTAAAGGTGGCAATCTTCCCCAATGCGGGTCCATTTCTCGATCATCACATGGGCCTCAAGAACGGTGCGGTCTCCAATAATTACGTTTTCGCCAATGATGGAATAAGGGCCTACAACCACATCCTTGCCTAAAATAGCCGAAGCGTGAACAGAGGCTGTAGAATGAATTTGAGGACGCGATGGTTTCGCAGTGAGTAAAAAAGTCAGCTGACCTTCGCAGACAACTTTACCGTCAACGAGGGCTTTGGCCTCCATGGTGAACTGGGGTCCGTTGACTTTCACAGCATCCATTTCTAGGCGCAACTGGTCTCCGGGAACCACAGGACGTTTAAAGACCATATCTGAAATATGCTCAACGCTAGGAAGTCGGCCAGAGAACTCGGGATCTTTCATGAAAAGCACCGTTGCGGTTTGAATCATGGCTTCAATAATCATGCCTCCAGGCATAACGGGCTGTCCGGGGAAATGGCCCTGCATAAGGGGGTCTGAGGCCGTAATATTTTTAATGCCTACGACACGGGTACGCTCTTCAAGATCAATAATTTTATCGATACACAACAGCGGCGGGCGGTGAGGAAGCAGAGCTTGAATTTCAGCATTATCAATCATGGGTGTCTATGGTTTCATAGTTGTTTCAAAAATTCAAATTGAATGGTATACTGCCCCGCGCTTTTACAAGAGGGGAACTTCAAGAAATGGAGAGAGTGAATGAGTCATCAGGCTATACGTTTTGAGTTGATCATGGATGCCGGGAACGGCGCGCAAAAGGCAGGGGATATCCTCATTGGTGCCTTTGCAAAAAGAGGAAACTATGTCTACATTGAGCCTATGATTCCGGCTGAAATCAGCCCCCCTAAGCGAACGCCTTATTCTATGTCTGGGGTGGTCATTCGTGTGGCCGACTACGACATTAGCAATATTGGGAGTGGCACCGATTTAATGATTGTTGAGCACGAAATATTGCTAGACCGTCGGTTAATTGATAAAGAATACCTTCCCGGTTCGATTGTGTTGCTAGATTTAGGAGACGAAGCTAAAAATAAAGAGGCCTATCAACAAGCCAAAGACAAAGCTATTCAGGCTGGGTTGAACTTAATCACATTTAACATGGACGATGAAGCTAAAAAGGTTATGGGAGAGCTTGGCGGGAATGGGAAGAACATGTTTTATCTCGGCATGCTAACCAAAATTTTCAACGTGTCTCGTGAACAACTGGAGACAAATATTCGCTCTACTTTCAAAAAGTTGCCCGAAGAAAAACTTAAGCTAAACCTGTTTATTTTTGATTCAGGATATCGATGTGCTTCTGAAATGCCCGTTTCTTTTGAAATCGCAGCCCATCCTATTGAAGGTGACAAGCTGTTAATGGATGGAAATACGGCCATTTCAATGGGAATCATTGATGCAGGTATCAAAATGTATTGCGGATATCCCATCACCCCAGCTTCTTCCATTATGCACGTATTGGCTAAGCAATTTCCTCAATACGGAGGGATGGTGCACCAGGCAGAAGACGAAATTTCAGCGATTGGTTCAGCGATCGGATCTTACTATGCGGGGGTTCCTTCTGTAACGGCTACCGCAGGTCCTGGTATTTCTTTGAAACAAGAATTTATCGGATTAGCGACCTCTACAGAAACACCTCTGATTGTGATTGACGTAATGCGTGGAGGCCCTTCGACAGGCCTTCCAACCAAGACCGAGCAGTCAGACCTTTATACGGCAATTTTTGGATGCCACGGTGACAATACAAAAGTGGTTCTAAGTGTAGCAAACGTGACCGACTGTTTTTATGCGCCCCATGTAGCCCGTTATTTAACTGAAAAGTTGCGCGTTCCTGTGATTGTTTTAAGTGACTATTTAAGCTCTGTAAGCTATAAGGTTTTCGAAAGACCCGCTTTGGTTGAAATGAACTCAGTAGACGACATCCCCCATACCGTTCTAGCCCGATTTGGATTAAAACCGCTAGGCCCGGTTGAAATGGTTAAAGACGACCAATCTGTTCCAGGCGAAGTGGGACACACCCGACGCGTTACAGGTTTAAATACCAGTAGCACAGGTCAAATTGCCTACACGTCGGACAGCAACATTCGTTCGCATGATGTTAGGAATCAAAAAATTCAAGTGGTTCGAGAAGCTTTCTTAACCCCTGAGTTTATTGGGGACGCATCTGGAGATGTGTTGGTGGTGGCGTGGGGAAGCACCCTAGGCTCACTAGAAGAGGGGGTCATGATGCTGAGAAAAGAAGGCCTCAAGGTGTCTGGTTTGCACCTCAAAGTGGTTTATCCGCTTCCAATGATGCTAAAGGATCTTTTAAAAAACTTTAAACATGTCATCACAGCGGAAGTAGCCTACGGTGATAACTATAAGTCTTCACCATTGGCCATGTTGTTAAGAGCGGAAACCTTGGTAGATGTGAAATCAACCATCGGAGAGCCCAGTGGAAGACCGATTACCCCACAAGAAATTGTGACCAAAGTGAAGGAGGTTCTATAATGGCCCTAGCAACAGAAACAAAGTTCACCCTGAAAGACTATAAAGCAGCAGATCCACGCTGGTGTACCGGTTGTGGCGACTATGGCATTCTTGTGGCATTACGACGCTTTATGGCAGACAAGCAGCTCAATCCCGCCAGTGTTGTCAACATCTCAGGCATTGGATGCTCAGGACGAATTCCGCACTATATGAACACCTATGGCATTCACTCGATCCATGGACGTGCCATTCCCGTGGCTATGGGCATATCGTTGGCCAGACCCGATCTTCAACTTTTTATCGAATCGGGTGACGGTGACGCTTTAAGCATTGGGGGTAATCACCTTATTCATGGCATCAATAAAAATTTCAATTGCGTATTTGTGATGATGGACAATCAAATTTACGGGCTTACTAAGAATCAAACCTCACCTACGACAAGACAAGGGCTTGCTACCAATACTCAGCCTCAAGGGTCTTGGCTAAAGCCCATTAATCCTGTCCAATTTGCGATGGGCTTAGGGGCTTCTTTCGTTGCGAGTACGGCAGAGTGGTTGACTAGCCATATCGTTGAAGTTATCGAAGCTGCTTATGCACACAAAGGGTTTTCCTTTGTACATGTGGCGCAACGATGCCCTAAATTCAACCCCACGGCATGGGAAGCCAAAGAATCGAATTGGTATTCTTTCCTGCAACACGAAAAAGGTGTGAAAGCCGACACCAAATATGGCCCCGATGCGGCCATCATTGAACATGATCCTTCTGATCTAGGACAAGCCTTTAAATACGCGATGATGGACCACAAGCATTTTGGAGTTTACTATCAAGATACGTCTAAAGCCTGCTATGACGATATTGTCAGAAGCGCCACAGACAAAGCTGTAAAACAACCCCGTTCAGGGCTTTTGGATCGGTTTAAAATATAAGTTAAACACTTTAAGTCGGGTGGTCCTCTGAGTTCAAATAACCTCTTTCTAACTTTCTTGATTCTTTTTCAAGTAAGAAAGAAAGCGACTTCGGCAGTATTTTTTTTAAAAAATCTCTGCGATTGTATTGTTTGAAGAGGATAATATTCCAAAAGGCCAGAATATAGGGCCATCCCAAAAGTCGTTTTAGGGTATTTTTTCTCTCGAAACGAGACAACAGTGTCGTGATCGTATATGTCGCTTTTTCTTGCCAGAGTAAATGGGCATAGGCCACCTGATGTTTTTGCAGATAGTCGGGGAAATTAGCATCTATAATAACGGGCTTAAATCGATGGCTTTTCCCATAAATATCTTTACCTTGAGCTACTTTTTGGGCTAGCTGTACTCGGTTTTTATTTTTTTCAAGATTATGCTCTTGATGGGCATAGGCCTCTGTTTTTTCAATCAACTTTTCCAGACCCCCCATATAACTAAAATGCCAGCCCCCAAAAGGAATTTTGTGGGTTACGGGCACACGGCGCATTTCTTGGGCTGTTTTTCCGAACATAGCAGAATAAGGAAAAACCCGTGTCCCTACCCAGAAGGGGTCTGTGGCACAAAAATAATTTAAGTAATAGTTGAATTGCAGACACTCCATCCAACGCATTTGCAGCGTATTTCGGCACCCGGCTAACTGCTCAGGGTTGGGGATTTCATCACAATCTGAAATTAAAATGAGGTCTGTAGGCAGACAGTCCTTCAGCCCTCTTTCGATGCCATTTCGTTGATGGTTTTCATAGGTCCATGCATTTACAAATGGCGGGTAATCGTCTATCACAATATGGATAATTTTATCTAAAAAACGGGCATATCGGTGTTTATTTTCTTGAAAATAGAGGGGTTTGGGTTTATTTGAGTGTGTCTTGGTCGCTTCCACCAAAACAAACTTGTCTACTATAGCATCAAGAATATGAAGTCTTAGCTCTAAGATATCCAACTCATTAAAAAAGGGGAAACAATCGTATACCATGGCCGGCTCCTTCCAACTCTAGATATTCAAGGTGTATTTCAAGCGTAAAAACACTTTGTAAATCTGCCGTGCTTTTTCCCAAATTTGCGGCGGTATGAACGATTTTATCTTATATTTTTTAGGTTTAAATTCTATCTCATGAAGGCTGGCCCGATCCATGCGATTTGGGTACAGCCCCCTGCCAATTAAGGAATAGGCCTCCGTGGGCCCTGCATCAATAGAAGCAAATAACTCTAGCCTAGGAACAGCGGTGATAAGGGGTAAAAACTGTTTGGCATCTGATGTTTTTTCAAAATCAAAAGGGAGATATTTAGGCCATTTTTTGAGTAGGGGGTGAGTACTATTGATTATTTTCTTAAAGACAGAGGTTTTAAGAATACTCAAAGCACTTACAATGTGAAACACCCCTCCTAATTGACGCTCTATCTCACATACAGCAGACTTTGTAAGCGTGTATGCGGTCAAGGTTGAAAAAGGGTCTCCAGACACATAGTGATAGGGTTTTAACGTTTCAGGATGATAAAAACTGTAGCTTAGAATATCGCACTGTGCTTGGGATAATTCTTTTAGAACCGTTTGATAGACCTCGACAGGAACCATATTAATGTGGTCTTCAATCCAAAACAAGACGAACTCAGAGGTACACCCGGACATGATCTCCCGGGTATCTCGAAACCAACCGGCCTTGGACTCTAAAAAAGAGATCTCGAGGCGATTTTCTAAATAAGTAGCTAAAAACGAGTGTACTTTCTCTTTGTAACTCCCTCGAACATTGATAACCCAGTGTTGTGCGCAGATGTCTTTAAACGATAAAAAGGAATCCTGCATCCGCATAAACCGCTCTTCTTGATCGATTCTAAAATTGGCAAAAATAGTGAGTGTTGGGACTGACATGTCTTTACTCCCAAAAATGAGTAAGCGGATTTATTTTACCTAAAATATCGGTTTTGATTTCATCGTTATAGACCCCCGCCTTCAGGATCACCCTAGGTTCAGATTGTTCCCTTAACACGTGAGGAGAAAAAACGCTCAGGCGTGTCCCGTATAGTCTTTTTCCCTGTTTATTGGGGTCATTGTCTAATACGCCCACCAGACGAGACGTTTCGAGTCCAAAGGCAATCACGTATTGGGCAAATACATGGGCTCCAAATAAGTAGACGGGACCTTCTGACGTTTTGATCTTTTTATTGAGTTCAGATACGAGTTTCAGGTGATACTCTACATACTCTGTATAGAGATGTTTGTTTTTTGTATACAACTCTTGAGAAAGCACCGTGGGCGCTACAGATATATCCCGCGTAGTGGCGTAAAAAATACTATGATCTTCCATAAAATAATGTTTGTTACAGATTCTAAACCCATGTTGGGCTAAAAGATGTTCGATATAAGGCTCTGTCAGACATAGCGTGTGTTCAAAATTAATGCCATTGGTATAGTGTCTTTCCAGCATACGTTGAATATTAGGCACGCTAAATAGGTGCATCTTTCCCTGTTGAGTAAACTCGGAAAGGTGCTTCATAAAGGTGTGTGGATCGTAGATATGTTCAAAAACATGAGAATGAACAACCGCATCATATTGGCCTTGAAATAGGAACCGCTCATCAAAAAAATCTTTGATATAGGTCGCTTTAACGCCTTGAGCCGGGCTGGGGTTCGGTTCGACGATCGTCCACGGGATCTGGGAATGGGTGTGATAGGCCTTTGACAGGAGTCCGTGTCCGCCCCCAATTTCAATGATGGCCTTGGGTTGAAATTGACGTATAAAGTCAGCAAATGCGTTGTGGTGGCTTTCCCAAAGCCCGCCTATACATCCTGACCCATGCGAGTGGGCATATAGGACATCGAGCGGGACCAAGCGCTTGAGTTGAATAAGACCCGATTTTTTTGAAATCCACCAGTCCATTGGTGCGTGGAGGTCGGTTTCAGGATCTTCATCTGTACACCCCATAAACACCGGAAAAGAATCAAATCGATAAAGGGGTTCTAAATCAGGGGTTTCCCCTATGGCACAGCGGGTACGTTCCTGCATAGGGATCATTCTGCGCCCCCCCTTTTTAAATACTCATGCAGCATGCTTTTTCCTAGATAGAACAGAAAGAAACAGTAAGGCGCATGGTGGAGGGCCGCGATATTGAGATAGATCAAGGCTGTCATCATACGCACTTTTTTATAGTCATACCCTTTTTGGGTGACCCAGGTTTTAAAATACTGTTCGCAGTCGACTAAACTTTGTTTTCTCAAAAAATCAAACTGAATATGGGTCAGTTTTTGAGTCACTGAAAACAAGTCTTTGTCTACCAACTCATGCGACACAATGATGCCATGGTTGAGTTTGGCAAGGTCATAGTACAGGTCTCCGTACTCTAGCCCACCCCCAAAATCCTGTCGCCAATCAAGCAGGGTAAAGAGGCTTTTTCCATTGGTATTGACCAAAATATTTTCAAAGTGCAAATCACCGTGAAATTGAGTAGGAATAGCTTCTGAAACCTTATTCCAATCTACCTGGTCGAGTAAGTCAATAATCGTGGAAATTTTCTCGCCGTTAATAATTTCTTCAGAATCGATGCGTTCGAAGGTCGCAAAATATTGCCGAACACGTTTATAGGTTTTTTCTTTATAAAACGCCATGCAGGTCTGGCTAAAGGATTCTTTCTGCTCACAAGTGAGCTCTTGGTGTTTCCAAAATAGGCTCATCCATTCTAAAAAGTATTTAAAATGGGCCGTGGTAGGGTGTTTTGAAAAGATCTCGCCTTCCACTTTTTTGTACATGTACATCGACTCGGTTGAATCCAGAATATCTGGGACAAACCCATGCAGAGTCTGGGCACGCTGAACTCGGTTTTTGATAAAACTGGAATCAATTGAAAATTTGATCACTTTATCTTCGACGAACCAAATGGCTTCTTCTTCTTTTTCGAGGATGTGAGCATCGCTATTTTTGGAAAAATACTCCCGTGTTTTTTGGAGCAATTGAATATCTCCCGTATCAAACCAAGTGAATTCAAGAGGGGTTATTCCTTTTTCTATCAAAAATCTCAGACCGTAACTTTCCCCAATTTCTATGGATCCCTGCGTGGTTCCCGATCGCATCGCCTCCCAAAAAGGAGCAAAGTCATGAATGCCCGCCAGCCCGATATAGGCGTGGACATCTCCCGAAGTTCCCTTGGGACACACATCGGCGACCTGTCTATGGTCAATGCGAAGGCTGCGATATTGAGAGGGGTTTCCTAGGGCCGCATAGCCCATCCAATTATGATCAGGGGCCTTGATGGCTTCCAAGACAATGGTGTCGTTTGATGAGAAAATAAAGGGCATCTGGAGGTGTTTCTCGCATTGAAGCATGGAGTAGCCCAGGCCAGAACCTTCTCCTTCGTACACATCCACCTCGACAAAAATAAAGTGTCTGTCTGGATAGGCCAACCGAAGATAGTCCTTCACTGTTTGGGCCTTGTAACCTACGGGGATCACAAATTGAATGTGTTTCTCAAACTTTTCAATAATATGGGAAATGACAGGCTTATGGGCCACAGACACAAGGGCTTTATTGATATTTTTTGAGATCCCTTTGAGGCGACGTCCCAGTCCAGCAGAAGCAATGAGTACACGGTATTCCATATTAGGTCCTATTGTACCTGTCTTGGATGCGGATAACATCGTCAATCTCAGGGGTGGAAGATTCGAGGTAAACGGAATCCTCTATGGCTTCCATGCGATGCACTTTAAAAGGTTCAATTGTCATAAAATCATGGGGGGCCATGAGGACAGAGTCGTCTTCTTTTTCTCCAAAGGACACTTTCAGCTTCCCTGACAACAGATAAACAGACTCTGTTTTAAACTCATGATATTGCAAAGAACATGCATGCCCCTTGTGCATCGTGAGGCGTTTGAACATATAGTGTGCATTTTTCTCAAGCAACTCTTCTTTCCCCCAAGGTTTTTGGATGGTAAGTTTTTCCATGGCAGCCTCCTATTTCATCCTAAATAAGTGTATATAGCGCAACATCGATTGCTTAATGAGTCGTTTTAAATACGCATCCAGATTCATTGTGTGAGTAGGCATGCTTTTTTCGAGCTTTTTCTTTAAGTCTATAATTTTAGGATTTCCAAAAATATAATGTCCACAAATAATAGCACGTTGAAGGTCTGTTGCTTGGGTATTGGGCAGCATCCATTTTACCCATTTTTTAGATTCTAAGGCAATTTGAATGAAAACATCTATATCTTTGGGATCTCCATAAGTTTTCATCAGATACAAAAGACCCCGGGTTTCCATTACTCCAAATTCCGGAGCCACATTAGAGGCGTGAATCCCTAAAATAGGACGCAACGCGAGGGCTTCATCAGGCAAATAATCGGTGTTGTGTTCTTTAAGCAGGACGTCATGTTTTTTACAGATCTCCAGGGTCTTTTGGATATGGGCTAGAAGGTGTTGCCCGTCGGAGCCCGAAAGGGTGTTAAAGAGGCCTATATTTTGGGTTTCTAAGACTTTTGTACCCGTTTGAGCCACCACAAATAAGGGAGGTGAGAGGTTGTTTTTATGGCAGAAACGCGCCACTTCACTTAAAAACCATTCAAACTTTTCTAAATCTTGGCTATAGCCATCTTGCTCTTCCGTGCCAAGTTCAAACGCGATTTTTTTTCCGTGTGACTTGGCAAATTCATCTAAATGGCCATACAGCTCTAGGAGTCTGGATAAAATGGTGTCAGGGGTCAAGTTTTCATTCTGAATGGGAATGCTCGGGTCGATATGAATGAGGTCAAAACCAGATAGAATATCGCATTCAAAGGATTTTTTTGCCGAGGCCATCGCTTGAGCGACACCTAGGTTTTGTGCTTGCTCATTCATGCTCTGCCAAGGGCCTCCGTGATCGCGGGCCAAGAAAACCTGGGGGCCCCTTCGTTGGGTGACATAGGCACTGAACTGCTCTGTAGTAAAATTCTCGACGTATCCGCCTCCACATGCGGCACTGTCAATTTGACGACGGCTGGCAATCAGCACCTGGGGAATGGCATAGTCAGCCGAGATTTCAAGAACAGAGTCGATGCAATTTTTGCTCATCGGACCTGTGCATAAAAGGGTTGCTTTTTTATCTGTAATAAACTGTCTGAGCATCTTACTCCAAGGGTACACTAAACAGGTATATTTCCAAAAGACTTTAGCCCGTATTTGAGATACACTATTCGACAGATGAACAGCCCCATTCCGATAGAAGAAAACGAACACATCGAATTCAAAAAGAGCCTTTCGGAGCTTAAGAGCGGTCTTTTTTCGATATCTGCCATTCTTAACAAACATACATCAGGTGAATTATGGTTTGGATTACGCAACGATGGCACAGTTATGGGGCTTGAAGCTAACGAAAAAACACTGAGAGACCTTTCTCAAGCCATCGGTACTCACATTGAGCCTAGAATTTACCCTCACATCTCGCTAGAAGAAAAAGATAAAAAAAGCTGTATTAAAGTGTCTTTCACGGGTGCAGATAAACCCTATCTTGCTTATGGCCGTGCCTACATGCGCGTTGCAGATGAAGATAGGCAATTAAGTTCCAAAGAATTAGAAAACATGATTCTTTTAAAAAACAAACATCTCCTGCATTGGGACTCTCAACTCTTTTCCGGGGAAAGCCCCCAGCTAGATGAAAACAAAGTAAAACAGTTTATTCAATCCGCTGGGTTAGTATGGGATACACTCGAAAATGCACTCGAAAAACTAGGCCTTCTTACAAAAAACAAGCTCGGAAATGCCGCGATATTGTTTTTTTTAAAAACTCCGCCACTTGAACTTAGGTGTGCCGTTTTCGCCGATAGCACCAGTGCCGTGATTTTAGATAGACATGATTTTCACGGAGATATCTTAGAGCTTATTGAGGAGGCGCAAAAATATATTCTCAAAAATATCCATATTGGCATGCGCCTCAATGGTTTATATCGAGAAGATATCCCTGAAATTTCTGCAGAGGCGCTGCGTGAATCTATCGTCAATGCATTTTGTCATCGTGATTATCGAGATCCTGATCATGTGCATATTGCGATTTTCAAGAATCGCGTTGAAATTAGAAGCCCAGGTGGATTATACGGAGGCATTACCCTTGAGGATTTGAGGAAGGGGAATATCTCTAAAAGACGGAACCCACTTCTTTCTGACCTATTACGTCGTATTCAATTGGTAGAGGCTTGGGGACGGGGAATGCCCCTTATTTTTAACACTGAACCCACTGTCACTTTTCGAGAATCTGCGGGGATTTTTGTAACATGTTTTGATCGACCTTCGTTTAGCGAGACTTTCTCAAATAATGAGCCTAAAACTATCGGTAAAACTATCGGTAAAACTATCGGTAAAACTATCGGTAAAACTATCGGTAAAACTATCGGTAAAGAAATGCTAAAACTCATGATTAAAAATCCGTCTATTACTCAAAAAGAACTGGCTAAAAAATTAGAGCTTACTGAGGTTGGGGTGAGGTATCATATCCGAAAATTGAAACTCACCGGGGTTCTTCAGCGCGTTGGGGGAAGCAAGACAGGGCGATGGGAAATCTTATGAACTGTCTTATCTCAACCCAGCTAGGCCTTGGTAATGCGGTGCTGTTTACTTCTTTTATTCGAACACTAAAGAACATTTATCCTGAGTCCACTATGACCCTCTATTCTCCTAAAAAAACGCCCGCCACAGATTTTTTGGCGTACCATCCTGCTGTTGATATCGTGAGATATGACTTGGAGGGGATCAAAACCGATGTGTGCTTTTTACCTTTTTTGGGATATCACGCCCGGGTTTTAGAAACGCTGTTTTGGAAACACAAAGCAAAAAAAATCATCTCTCATTCGCTTCAATCCCCTCACCCAGTCAAGCATGCTTTGAAGAAGGCCTATATGGATATCAATCGACTTAGAGGCGTTCGCTATGTGCCCTTCGTGCAGCATCAACACGAAGTGTGGAATTATGCCAATTTACTCACTCCCTTGGGTGTTGACCCCTCTCTATGGCATCTCGCCCCCGATATTCCAGAGACTGTTCATACCCTTGCCTCAACACATACTCCTACAATACCTGAGGGTCGTTTTCTTGCGGTGCAGTGCAGTACAACCTATGGTCAAGTGACCCCCAAAGCTTGGCCTGTTGCTCATTGGGTGAGTCTTTTAACTGCCATCGTCGAGAAAAGCGACCTTAAACTTGTTTTTTTAGGGGCCTCCCAAGAAACAGCCTTTATTCAAACGATTATGGATAAAGTGGGTACGCGTTGTTTTGATTATTCAGGCAAAACCACTGTTTTAGAACTCATGGGGCTGCTTAAAAAAGCGTCGGGATATATCGGGGCAGACAGCGGAACCTCTCACTTAGCGGCGGCTCTAGGAAAAAAAACAGTTGTATTGTGGGGGCCTTCTTCCTGGGCGAGATGTCACCCCATGGGTTCAAATACGCACTTTATTAACCTTGGAAGGGCATGTTCCCCATGCATTGGAACGTTCAAACTTACAGATGCCCAGGCCTACTCTCAATGTCGCTACGAGCATCGCTGCATGGGCGATATCATGCCTCGCCAGGTGCTTGAAAAACTGTATACCTTCGGGGTTTTAGACGTTATGTGAACTCAGTAGACCGTTCTTGAATAAACCGAAGGACATGGTCTACAGAAAAAGGTCTGTAATACTGGTAAGGTTTCCCAAATAAACGCCCCAATCGACTCTGCCACTTGTTCTGGGGTGTACAAAAATGCCACTCAGAAAACGCCTTCCATGCCGTGTGCAAATAGCACTTCGGAACATCAGGATCACTGTAAAAAACAAGGCTATAAACCCGTTGAGAACACGCAAAAAACGCTGAAAATCCGTCAGGGGTGATTAAAAAATCAAGATATTTGAGGTGAATCAACCATTCTTCAAAAGACAATGTCCCAACCCCATTCAAAATGCTATTTTTTTTGCAAAAGAGCGTGATTTTTTGCGTGTTATAACCTGCACCCGTCCCCAATAAACAGATATCAAACTGATCCCGAGGAAGGTGATTCACTAGCGTTTGAACCCAGTCTAAATCAAGACCTTTGTAGTTTTTGTTTTGAAATCGCGTCGATTTTCCGGCGTGAAGCTGTATGCCTATCGTTTTTTTCTGCACCGAATAAGGGTTTTTATGGGTGAGAGTTTCAATCACAGGGAAGGGATTAAACTCAAAATTGGCGGTTGGGCCATAGTCCTCGCTGTCAGAAAGAAAGAGCCCATGGTCACGTTTAATGGCCTCATATGGGGTTTCAGTAGGGGTAGGAACGACCCGTTGATAGCGGATGTAGGGAATAAGTTTGAAAAATGCCTCGACAGGTTTTTCTATATCGTCAAAAGAGTAGGCGTATCGCTTAACCAAAACAGGAGAGGCCTGATTTTTTGCAAAATCATAGAGCCTGCAAAAAGCCATAAAACTGTCGCCAAGTGTGCCCAGATATGTGTAGGTGCGGGGTGAATTCATCTCAGGGGCATGGTAGACTAGTTTTTATGCCGATTCAATCCGAAAAACAAAAGCTTTTGATTACGGTCTCAAGTACCAGGGTTATTCGGTTTTTGATTAAAACCCCCCTGTTTGAGGCTCTGAAAGAACAATATGAGGTTGTTTTTTTATCGGACCTACCCCTAGAGAAAATGGGAGCATCGGGTATCACTCAAATATCTGTGCCTAAGCAACGTTTTTTTTGGGGGGGGATAAAAGCGGGTTTACACTATTTCATCTCTCGATACTGTGCTAAAAAACACCATAAAAAGTTGCAAGAGGGCTACGGATTGATAGGCGAGGAAATTCTTTTATATAATCTCAACGATGTAGCTCCCATTTTTCGATCCCCGCGTGGAATTGTGGGATTACGTTTGGCAGACACTATAGTGGGCTTTTTTATTGATATCTGCCTGTATTTTGTTTCCCTTCAGACAATTTTATGGATGATATATCGAGACGGCGCACTTATGGAGGTTATAAAAACTATTAATCCTTGCGCTGTTATGCTTACAACCCCCAACCATAAAACAGATATTAGGATGGGTGTGATTGCGTCGAAGTTAGAGTGCCCTTGCTTGGTATACCCAGAGGGCTTTGACTATATTTTTCGGCCTGTATTTTTTGACTATGCAGGTATTTTTTCGTGGGGGCCTTCTTTTGAAAAAGATTTAATGAGAATGGGTGTCCCTTTAGAAAAACAAATTCGAATTGAAAATCCCTTAAAATCTCTTCAGAATTATGCTACACCCGAGCTCATTGCTATCAAAAAAGAATGGGGAATCCCAGAGACAAACAAGATTGTTACGCTTTATGGAAATGCAACCTATATCACAGGTATTGAGCATCAAAGACACATGGTAAAACTTGTCTTAAAATGGGCTAAAGGATACCCCAATCTCTCGGTAGTCTTGAGAGCCTTGCCTTATGATAACCAATGGGCCGATTTAGAATGGCTTTATATGCAAGAAGCAGAGAATCCTCAGTTTAAAGTGCGCCAAGCATCGGCAGCATTTTTTGATTTTTCTAAGAGTGGAAATACAACTGACCCCAACTTAGAGGTTGTGGAATGGGCTTCAGTCACGGATGTTTTGGTCACAATAATTTCGCATTCTGTGTTGGAGTATGGAATGAGGGGAAAGCCTGCTGTTGTGTATAATTTTATTGGTTATCCTGGTTTATCTAAAAAATATCATTTTTATCTTATGCAGGACTTTATTCGTTCACAAATTTATTTTGTAGAGACGGAGGATTCTTTTTGTAGGGCTATCACTGAGGCTTTAGAAAAAAAATTTCAGCCAGAAAAAATGATTGAGATTTTTAGTTTTAGAACGGACACCTCCCAAGTTCTGAAGGAAATTACTCGAAAAATCGAGTTGAGGATGTCATGAGGGGCCCAATAGTACACATTGTTCATCATATCGATACTGAGGGGCCTCTCAAAGAACCCTTCGAAGAGATATTTAAACGTCTCGAAACGACCCTTGGAATTGCATGTGCATTTTCCAGGACCGAAGAATCGTTTCGCTCTCTTCAAAACGGGATCCATCCTGACATCAAAGATCCAGCTGTTTCAAAGACGATACAGACACTTCTAACCCCTCATCTTATGCAAACTTGGGGAAGTTGGAATGAAATCGAAGCGATGATTCAGGTGATATTATCGCCTGAATATAGGCGACAGATGACCGATAGTTTCGGTGGTGAATGGATTTATAATTGGCATCTCATGGATCATGTTGGCTTTCAGACCAATGAACGGGGAAGAGACCTTGGGTACGCGGCTATTTTTAATCGATATGAGAACTTTATGAAACGATACTATTCTGGGAAAGATGCGTTTCACTGGCATTTCCATCCGATTTCCTTTTTTAAGGAAGCACATATCGCAGCAACCTCTTATGATAATTCTTACCCAGATCTTCATCAGATTTTATGCCACAGGCTTATCGATAAAGGATGGTTCCCTCGGGTAAATAGGCCTGGCTTTCATACACAAAGGCCAGATTCAGCCTGGTTTTTAGAACAGTGGATTCCCTTCGATGCTTCCAACCAATCTATTAAAGAGGAGAGTCTCCATCAAGACGCCTCATATGGACGATTTGGAGATTGGAAGGGCGCTCCAGACACTTGGGAAGTCTATCGGCCTGATCACTATGATTGGCGACGTCCTGGATTTTCTAATAGAGTCATTTCACGCGTGTTGAATATGAAAACAAGATTTAGAAATATTAATAAACAAGAAATTGAGTCTGCTTTTCGCTTGGCAAAAGAAATGCAGTCCCCAGTATATTTGGGTATAACCAATCATGATTTTAGAGATATGGCTATAGAAATAGATGAGTTCCGTGGAATGCTTGCAAAAGTTGTACCCCACTATCCTGAGATTTCCTTTAAATTTTCTGAAGCTGTTGAGGCATTTAGATCTGTCCTGGGCTACAGCGCTAAAGAATGTGAACAGAATAAGCTGAACTGTAAAATGGAACTTATTGAAAATCGTCTTTGTATAGAAGTGGTGAATGGAGAACCTTTTGGCCCCCAACCCTATCTGGCAATTAAAACAAAGAATGGACAGTATTTTCATGATAATTTTGATTTTGGTTCTTTTAAAAAGAACTATTATTACACTTTTGACCGATACACTCTTGAACTCGATCAAATAGAAATCATTGCGGTAGCCTCAAACGACTGTTATGGTAATACTTGGTTGTCAAGAAAAGAACTATAAGCGAGGAACTACTCTATGGATAATCGAGAAAACTATTGGAACAACGGCTATTTTGAGTATTTTAAAGACCTTATCTCAAGAACAAACGAGCAAGAATCATCCGCAGAATCCGCAAGATTAGCAACTTCAGATCAAAATTACAGGAATGCGATTGAATTGCTCGGTATTATCAAAGATCAACCCGTGTTGGAAATGGGAAGTGGTTTTGGAAGAGGAATTCCGCTTATTTATGCATACTCCAAGTATGTTTTTTCTACAGATATCTCTGAAGTTATGATTGATTTTGCTAAAAAAACATATCTGCCTCTCTGTCCCGAAGTTCAATTTAAAGTGTGTCAGGCTGAGAACACTGAGTTTGACTCTCATTTTTTTCAACATATTGTGTGCTTTGCTGTCTTTGATGCGCTATATCAGCAAAAAGCCCTAGAGGAAATGAATCGGGTATTGAAAGTTGGAGGGACACTTCTTGTAACAGGGAAAAACACTTTTTATTTAAACGCTGATGCAGAAGCTTTTGACGCAGAAGTTGGCGCTAGGAAAAAAGGACATCCTAACTGTTTTACGAATGTTCCTAAACTTCTTTCTTATTTGGACGCACTTGGCTTTAGTCTTGTTAGCCATCGATATTATGTAAAGAGAGGGGATTTCTTAAAAGAAAAATTTCAAATTGAAATTCCAGAAAAATTTTATGAATATATGTTAGTTCTGAAAAAAGAGAAAGATATCGTGATTCCTATTGGCGAGTTATCGCTTTCAGAACCTTTTTCAGAGACATATAAAGACATAACTAAAGGGTAAACCCATCATCAATAATTAAATTCTGTCCATTGACACGCTCAGAGCCCTCTGAGAGCAAATAAACGACAGCCCCTGTGATGTCATCAGCATTTAGCATCCCCTTGGAGAGGCAATAGTCACTGTACCTCTCTATAAACCGAGGATCTTGCCGATCTTCAACCCCGCCGGGACTAATGCTATTGAACCGAATACCGGTGCCTTTGAAGTATTTTGCAAAGTAACGGGTTAAATGAATAATGGCAGATTTGATAGCTGCATATTCTACGGGCATAGTGGCCGGCAGAAGGGAATTATAAAGTTCAAATCTGGGCGCAATAACCCCGTAGACAGATGCAAAATTAAGCATACTGCCAAAGCCTTGCTCTCTAAAAAAAAGGCCAAACTGTTGCATGCATAGAAAATAGCCTCCTAGATGGCCATTTACGCTCTCGCAAAATTCGGAGTAGGATACCTCTTCCATTCGTTTGCCATAATGAGGACTTTTAGGATAGGCACAATTGACAACGGCGTCAATTTTAGGGTGAGTCTTTTTTACAGATGCAATGGCTTTTTGAATGGATATTTCTGACATAATATCAAGGGGCACATAGTCACAGGGGAGCTCTGTCGGCTGGATATCCCCCACAATACATGTTGCCTTTTGAGCCAGAACGGCTTTAACAATTGCCTGTCCGATTAAGCCGGTTCCGCCGATTACAATAATGACTTTATTGGATAGCATCTTTAGCTCCCTTTCCTTTGGATTAAATAGTCTACAAACATAAAATCAAGTTCAGAATCAATATCAATCGATCGCGCTTCGGGCATTTCATAGAGAACCGTCTTTGGTAAAAAAAGGGTATTTTGTGTCAGAAGACACTCTCGTTTCCAGATATAAATTGAAGCATTCATGTCAAAACATTGGGGAGCATCTTGACGCCGTACCAGTGGAGGATGGTGGGGTTTGCTAAGTACCACCCTACCACATTCGTCTCTCTCAATAAGATTGAAATAAGGAGATCTTCGCGCGGGACTCGCGGTAATAAGGTTGTCTGCATCTGAGCTTAAAAAAAGGGTTACAGCATTTTGGATATCCTCAATACTCCGCAATGGGGAGGTTGCATCTAAGTCTACGTGGAAAGAAAACTTTTTATTAAAATAGGATTCGCTTGCTAAAAAAGCGTGTCTAATTGCAGGAAGTTTGGGTGACTCATTGTGTGCGAGCTCTGATGGACGTTTAAACACCATGTCAGCACCCCAGGCTTTGGACACGGTTGCAATTTCATCCGAGTCTGTATCGACAATCACTGCCATAAACAACCCGCTTTTTTTAGCGTGCTCAATAGAATGGGCAATCAATGGTTTCCCACCTAAAAGTTTTAAGTTTTTGTTTGGAACGCTTATAGAGCCCCCTCTCGCGCAAATGCTGCACACACACTCAGATGTTGTCATGATAGGGGGTCTCCATCATGGGATTGCATCTTCTGAATGGTCTCAAGAGTTTTGATTCCTTCATCAAATGTGCAGGCGTTCTTTTCTTGCTTTAGAATAGAGGTATGCATGGCCAGATAGGTCGCATTTTTCTCTTGTTGATCCCATGACAACACTTCCTCTGGGAGCCCCCTGTGTTTTTTTCTGAGTGTTCCTTGTATCAAGTCCGCCCAATAGGTTGCCTTATTTGTATGAACCAAGCATGTGCGTATTTTGATCTTACTAATATAATCTATATGAAGCATAAATAAGACATTTTTTGTAGTTTTTCCTATTGCTATCGTGATGTCATCTGCCTTGATTTCTAAATCCGAATGATACGCTTGAATAGAATGTGTTTGAACAATCTCCCCTGAAATCCATTGAAGGTAGTCGATCTCATGACTTAGATCATATAAAACCCCACCACCTTTTTCACTTTCAGCACTATAAGACTGTCTGTAATCTGTTTTTCTCCACTCAGGTAGATAGTATCCCGCAACCACATCCATACATAAAATCTTTTCCGTAGACAGTACGTTTTTAAGATACATCAATAGGGGATGAAATCTTAAGTTATAGCCTACAAAAATATGATTTTGATTGTTTTTAATACTATTGGGCGTCATAAAAAGGGGTTTTTCTACTAAAATAAATTTGTCTCTAACGGCATTATTAAGAAAGCTCAATTGTTCAAAATGGAGATGCGTTTCCGTAGCAATAATATAATAGTCATATTGGTCAATGTGGGGCACTTTTTGAAGGGAAGAATAGACAGGATAGTCTAGCTGGGTTTGCTTCGAAACGACTGTGACATCATGCCCTAAATGGTTTTTTAAGAGAGACGAGTGTCTCTTCCCTATGGATCCAAACCCAATCACTAGACTTTTCATAGATCTATTTTTAAATGTTTAAGGGCGTGTTTGTATTCAGTCCATTCCCCAATATCAGTCCAAGCATTCTCAGTAATGGGATACACATCGACTTTTCCGCCCAATGCGGTCACCTTCTCAATCAGATGAGTCATATGAAAAACCTCTTTAGAGGGAATCATGTCTAGCACGCGGCTTTCAACAATATACATCCCCGTATTGACCAAGAAACTCATCTCAGGTTTTTCGTTGATGCGTACTAGTTTTCCGCCATTCTCAATCTCACACACACCATAAGGAATCGCATAGTGTTTCATCGACCCTACCAGGGTGATGTCGCTTTTGTTTTTTTGATGAAACTGTAGCAGCTTGGCATAGTCTACTTCCACTAAAATATCGCAATTGGTTACTAAGAATGAGCCTGAGACCTTCTCTTTTAGAAACTGTAAACATCCCGCCGTTCCTAAGGGAGAATCCTCGTAAAGATAGGTCAGTGAGTAGGGAGGATTGAGCTCTTCAAAATAGGACTTAATAATTTTTGATTTGTAGTTGACAGAAATATAAAAATGCTGACAATGATAGTCTAGAAATTGATCGATAATTTTCTCTAAAATCGACTTGTCCCCCAAGGGAATCAATGGTTTGGGTAAAATGGTTGTAAACGGTGCCAATCGAGACCCCATTCCACCGGCCATAATGACCACTGGGATCTCTAAGCTTTTTCGTATTTTTTGAGGAGAAATGCCTTCAAATAATACATCCCAAAACAATAATTCAATCACTGTTTTTGAATCGTCTAGAACAGGAATGCAATGAATTTTCTCTTTCTTCATCACACCTTTTACAAAGGCTTTGGTATACCCTGGTGTGACAGTAAAAGGAGACAGGTTACAGACCTGATCGATACTATGGTCTAGATCACCTTTGTTTAAAATCCAGCGTCGAATGTCGCCATCCGTAACGGACCCTATCAGTTTTTGGTGCTTGTCGACAACAAATAAGATTTTTCCAGCAGAGGATTCAAGTTGTCGCATGGCTTGTTTGACGGCAAAGTCTGCAGGGATTAAAAAAGAAGAAAAACTCATGGGAGTATATAGAACGATTTTTTGAGTATAAAATCAAGAGGATGGTTTGCTAAAATAGCCGCTATTTTCTGTGCGCAATGGCCTTCCCCATAGGGTGTTCTAAGTGTTTTCAGCGCTTCTTGAAATAGAGGGGAATAAGCCAGACGAAGGGCCTCTAAAATAGCTTTTTTTTGAGGGGGACAATCAATAATTGAATGTACCCGTAACCGACCTGCTTGGCGATCGCCAATATTGAGGGTTGGTTTTCGAAAACTGGGCATTTCTATTATGCCACTTGAGGAATTGCCCACCATCGCATCGACATACTGCAATGACGAAAAATAGAAGAGATGCCCCATCGAGTGAAACGACACGGTTGTTTGTGGGTGGTTGGCAACATAGTGTGTGATCATCTCACTTATGATTCTACCATTGGGATCTGCGTTTGGGTGGGTAAAAATCAGATGCGTCTCTTCCAAGGTCTCTAAGGCATCTAAAAGTTCTTGAAACTGTTCTTGGGCGGTTTGATTTTCTAGAGTTACAGGATGAAAGGTGACCAAGAGCGTATGTTTTCCAAACCTAAAGCCCAAGCGTTCTTCTAATAGCTCTTTTGAAAGCAAGGGAGTGTTGTAGATCGCATCCATTCCAAGCGCACCGACCTGAAAAACCCTGTCTGGATGTTCGCCCATTTGAATCACCCGATGCCGATATGTTTCTGTAGACACAAAATGCAGATGAGACAGTTTAGTG
>JAHFDB010000061.1 GCA_023249195.1 bacterium
CAATTTGGCTAGAATAGACGAATTTTTTTCGAAACATTTTCTTAAGCTGTTTTTCTATATGATATTCGAATTTGATAGTATCAATCTCAACACACACGGTAGCTTCAAACTTATTGAAGAGTTTAGCTGAAAGTTGAGTGCTACTACAATATAAAAAAACTTGGTCTGGCCTTACAACTGAAGAAATAAGCTTTAGAGGGAGAATCATTTTTTCATTCGAATCTAATTTGGTAATTTCTAGACCATTTTTCGGCTCGAAAATATTCATGGATTCTGTATAATCTTTGCGAGTAGAGTCTTCACAAGTTATAAAATAGGAAAGTGGTCTAAAAAGTGTTTTTCCTTTGAGAATAAAATCTTCACAAAATTTTTCTTCCCTGAAATATCGATAGATGACCGGTGGTTTTCTCATAAGTTTGACCAAGTATACCAATAACCGTTACCTAAAACTCACCTGCCGACTCATCTCATGAATCACCTTCAATTCATGCCGACGAATGGCCAATTTCACTAAAAGAGCATAGAAATTCTTAGAAAAATCGTCAACCTGAAACATCCCACATGTAGCCCCATTTAAAACAGCTTCTTTAAGCAACTCTTTTTCATGCGCAGGCGTTACCACCACCCCATAAGTAGGCTGATGATTGATCCCGTTTGATTTGAATAACCGAGTAGCCACCGATTTCCAAGTACTTAATGTCTCCGCATGAAGATCACTTACCCAAATATCCAAATGATCGTCTTCTGTAGGATGATCGATTTCTACCAACTCAAAGACGGGCCTCTCACCCGTTATTTCATTCAAAGTTTCGTTCATCAAAATGGTTTGAAGTACAAATTTAAAGCTAGAAGTAACACCAAGACGAAAGGGTTTCATGCTTGGTAAAGCTATCCCATAAAAATTATGAATCAACTCGAAAATAGGGGCCAAAGAGGCGGTCAACTTAAAATCATCCCTTGAACCCGAAGGAAAAACACCATTGTCCGGTGTCCCATACACATTAAATAAATCCATAATCTGAGGCATCCACTTTTCTTGCTCTGCAGGTACCATTTGGGTCACACGATGATAGAAAATTTCTCGAATAGCACTTAAGGCCGTCATGACTCGCATGCGCTCTTCGATTTGACCGCCTTTGTAAATATAAGGGTCAGCCTCAAGAGCATTTTGGACAGCAGCCTCAATATCCTTTTGAACAAAAGGTTTTACCATATAGTTTAAAGCACGATATTCTCCGAACATGTTTTGAATCCACTCTTGATCGTTATACTCTGTTTGAACCACTGTGGGAGGAATACCAGGAAAGCACATTTTTTCGAGGGAGTTCAGTAATTCAAAGGCGCTCATATCTGGAAGTCGAATGTCGAGAATGAGAATATCTATATCGGTTTGGTGTTTGTAAAATATTTTTTGGGCTTCAAGACCTGTAGTTGCAGGTAATACTTCAAATGTGGGTTCAAAAACGTCTTTTAACCATCTGAGTTGAGGTTTACTGTCTTCAACAATTAGCATTTTTCTTTTTGTCATGTCGTGGGCTCCCTTTTTGTATGACGAAAATTTAATTTTAATGAATGGCCTGTACTGATTCCTTTTCAATGGGCAATACCATCATAAATGTGGTCCCTTTTTCTGAAGACTCATGAACGGATATGAATCCTTTATGTGCATCCATCACTCGCTTAACAAAGTGAAGCCCCAATCCAACATTAGAACTTCCAGGTTTCGCCGTAGTCACACCTTGTTCAAAAAGTGTCTCCTTTACAAGGGGATCAATTCCAGGGCCAGAATCCCTCACGTAGATTTTTACATAATCCTCTTCAATCCCTATCCACACCCTTATTTTTCCATTTCTTGGGGTGTACTGCAAGGCATTCAACAATAGGTTCAAAATGGCTTGAGACACATAGGCAGCGCTGCCTTTTACCATTGGAAATTCGTGAGGAATCTCTTTTTCAATCACAATCTTGTTTGTAAATGCCTCATTATCTACCAGCTTAATCACTTGATCGATAATACGGTATAAATTCAAGGGGGAATCTGCCCAAACTACCGCTCCAGAATCAGCCAATAAGGTTTTTGTTAATTCTCCTAAATGTACAATGCATTCCAACATATCTTCGACATTTTCTTTGATTTCTGGACTAGGATTATGGGATAGCAAAATAACAGAACAACATGCCTGGATCGCCGTTAATGGTCCCTTTACTTCGTGCGTAATACCTCGAATAATGGCTCCGAGAGTCGCTTGTTGGGCTAAAGATTGAACAAGAGCGTTGGATTTTGTGAGATCTTCTAATGTGGAAGTGAGTTTCGTGTTTGATCGAATAACCTCTAAATGAGAATTTTGTAGAGATTGATGAGCGACCTCTATATCTAATTTGCTTTTTTTATTTTGATAAAAATAAAAGCCAATTGTAGTCAAAGTAATGAAGCTTGTGACACCTGCAATGGTTATTCTCAATAAAGTGAGTACTTCTAATGGCAATGCTAATCGCGTTGCTACTCCGTATCCAGATAGTTCCAGAAATAAATAAGACACAAACGGTATTGCGAGGCCAATTGCTATTTGTTTTTCTTTTTTAAACTCAAAAACAACAAAGGGAACCGTAATCATCGCCATAAATAGATTTTGGATACCTGCTCCAATACCCAATGCACTTGCATAAAATATTGAACCTACACTAGGAACCGAGATCACAATGAGTTTTGCTATAAAAAACCATCCACGGCTATTACAAAAAAAGGCCATTAGAAGAATTAAAACGATTGGAAGAATAATGAGACTTAGAAACTTCGCTCCGAAATGACCAAAAACAAAAAAATAGGGTGACGCGGCTAAAATTAATACGAGACAGATTTGGTTTGTTAGAACAATTTTCGCCTCTTCATCAGAAGACAAGTGCCTTCCAGACAGCCCAATATGAGAAAAGAACTTAAAAAGTAATAACGGTCCCCTTAAAAAGAAACTAAGCATACCGATACGTATTTCGTGACCAATCTAAATTACTTTTCATCCAATTTTCACAACAATCCGCCAATATGTCTTTGACCCTTCCCGCAGGAGCAAGTTTCTTTTGTGATTCGTACGTTCGAGTAAGATCATTGATTAATGAAACTGTTTCTGCAAAGGATTGATCCAATAGTTCTTGATAAGGTTGAGCTAAAATCTGTTTGGATAAGGTATCAAATAGGGCTTGAGAAGAAGAATCTAAACTAATTGGCAAGGTAGGTTCTTTTCCTTGAAGCAGCTCAAAAATAAACTGAATCAGTGCTTTACGAAGAGGTACCACATTTGCGTTTTCATTATCAAAAAATATCTTTTTAAGATCAGGAACTTTATCTGCCAATTTATGTAGGAATGTCACCGTAACATTATTCTCGACAATTCCTTCTTGGATTTCTTTTTTGAACGAGTAAACATCGTTGACCAAACCAACTACGTCTATCGCCTTTGCAACCATTCCCTCCAAAAACACATTGTTAGAAATTGCTTTTTCAGGGTTCTCGCCATCGGTTTGCACAAAATAATCAAGTGCAATACACGCTCCAACGGCACTCGTATGTCGACGATTATCTAGAAATTCATTTCTAGCTGGAATAGTTGCATTCTGTCTATTTTGAGCCTCCCACTTATTGGCTTGAAAATACTGTTGAACGCCCTTCACTATATAGCCAATGTCTCCACTAGAAATTCTTTGATAAATGTTAAAGAATGCTTTTTGAAGAGCTACTTTTTGTAAGTCAGTTGGCTCAAACAAGGTATGGGCACTATTTGGATTTCGATTTCCTGTTAAAATTTCTTGCAAAATGTTATTAAACTGCTCTATTTGGGTAGGAGTCAGGGCTTTTGCAGCTAACTCTCTAAAATCATCATGCACAAAAAGCCAATCAACAAAATCATTTGCAATTTGGAGCTTTGCTGAGGTACTTGCTTTAGGATAAGCTCCAGATACTAGATTATAGAATTTAGCTTTGAAAAAATGATTTTCAAGGTCCGATCCACGCTCAAAAAATGCAAATTTCTCTGCAAAGGATCGTTCACCTTCTGGAAGGTCTCCTTGAAAAGGACTTTTTTCAGGCGGAAATGGACAATAAATAGTATCAAGAATCTCTTTATATGAAGCTCTTGATAAGGTGGCGGTGACAGATGTTTCTGAAGTAGAAGTACCCGATAGCCTTGGTTCAGATTTAGCGGCTAAAGTAGCTGGATCAGGTGGTGATTGATATCTGCGATATGGAGTCGTGACGTTAGAACCAGAACCAGTTCGTTCTCGTAGGGCGGATGATGATTGATTTTCTAAAACTCCTCCACGCCTTTGAAGAATTACATCAAATGCTTGAAAATAGGTTTTCGGATTTATAAAAGCAATATTTTTATTCAAGATCATAATTAGCCTAGATTATACGCTACTCATCAAGAGGCTGTGAAGTTGATAGTGAGCTTGTTTAGAAAAATACAATTTAGAGATAGCCTTTTACCCAGTGAATAGGCAAATAGCCTGCTTAGAAATTACAGGAATGCACTAGGGTTGCTCATCGATCAACAATCAACTAAAATTCTGATTACTCTCACGTTCATTTTTCTCAAAAAGGGTTGATTATGATCAGTGTTTCTAAAATATGCCTTTCTATTTTTGCCATCTTTTTATGGATGTCAGTCCCCACCTTTGCAGCTTATCTCCTTCAACCCAAAGACACCCTAGACATTCACATTGTCGGTCACGACGAACTCAACACAAAACAGGCGATTACCCCAGATGGAAGTATTTCACTTCCTTTACTAGGCAGACTCTTTGTTCAAGATCAAACCATGTCTCAATTAGATGTCACTCTTCAAACAGGCTTTTCTAAGTTTATTAAACTGCCTCAAGTCACAGCCATTTTAATCCCCAATTCTGAGGGAAAGAATAAGGCTGATTTGCCTATTTTTGTGGTGGTCCATGATTTGAAAAAGGATTCTGTTGAAGTGAAATCTACGAAATCTGTTTCAGAGGCTTATTCTTGGGTTTCTGGACGTGCCTTTCAGATATTTAGAGATGGGAAAGTCACTCAAAATGTAGAGATTTTGCCTGGGGATTCTTTGGTGGTGGGGTATTCGAAGGCTCCTGATTTTTTTGAGGAGAATTGGTATAAGTTGTTGACGGCTGCGGGGGTTGTTACGGGGATTTGGTTGGGGTTGCATAGGTAAACTATTTGGCAATATTGGGAAAAATATAATTGTCCTTCATCCATGAAATGGTGTTTTTTAGAACTTCTTCAGAAAATCTATTTTTTTCTTTTGACCACAAATAAAATCGATTTATCAAAGTTTCATTTGAAAAAAGCTCGTTGTTTTCAATCATTTTTTCCCAACAAGCATAAAGAGTAGCAACAATTTCGATGTGATCTGATTTTGCGTTTCGAAATAAATTAATCATTGCCTGAATGCCAGTTTGAACATCTGAAAAATATTTCTGGAAATCTGGTCTATGTGCCCCCGCATTTGGAAGTGGTTTATATTTCAACATCTCACCTGTTTGATATTGAAACCAACCTTTAATATAAAATTGTTTGTCCAACGAACGAGCCATTTGAGGATCATAAGGCCCCGCTGCCTGTTGAAGAAAATTTACTGGCAGTTGCATGTTTTCGGACTTTTGACATAGATAGATCAATTTTTGAAGCTTTAGGTGACCCAGTGTCGGCTCATTCTTCAACTGATCGACAATTTCTGCTGCCAATAATGTACGTTTGTAGTAGTCACTACCTTTGGGTTTAAAAGGAAGAAGAGGGCTTGATTTTTTTGTCTCGGCCTCATTATTAGCAAAAGCCTCTTTTAACACCGCCTGCATCAGTTGCTCGGCGTGGGTCTTGTTTTGGGTAATTTGGGCTTCGAGCTGGTCGCAGAGGGCAAGTAGTTTTTCGACTTTGGTGACGATGGCTTGTTGTTCTGGTTCACTACAGAGTGGTACTAACGCACAAGAAACTACCGCTTGGTTAATTTTTGGCATACTTTTTTGAGCCCCGACAGCATTTTTTCGGAAGTACTCTCGACAAGTACCGCTCATTAAGACGTGATGTAAGTACACCTCAGAAATAGAATTTACCGGCTTCAATTTCATCATCAAGTCAGGATAGATGAAGTTATTACCTTCTCCATAGTATATTGCTGAAACACCCACGAAATCGATCGAGTTTCCCCGCTGTATCAAAATTTCTCTACTCTTGATCCAAAGAAATGAATCTTTTGGTATTGACTTATTTACATATTTTATCTGTGTGGCATCAAATTTCCCTGAGGTGGTAGCTCCTAATTTCAGTGTCTTAGTACCTGTTTGAAAATCTACAGTTTTAGGGGAATACCCATTTTTTGGACTTTCATAAATTAATTGATCTAACCTACACCACTCCCAGCCTTGCGGCAAATCAAACGGTTTTTCTTTATCAGTGATCGGAGGGAGTGGTTTTTGCGCTTTAATTTTCTTGTCTTTGACCAACTGTACTTTTTCAGCGGCAATGCGTTTGAGCAGTTCTCTGGCCGGTTCTACATTGGTGTTTTGAGTGCGCCATTCAGCGGTGAGTTTGCCTTCGATGGCTTCCTGCAATATCTGCTGGCGCAGTTTTTTAAGTAGGGTTTGTTGATGAACGAGCTTATCCTCAAGCAAATCTTTCAAGCCAAGCGTGTTTTTTAGCTTTTCAATCCAAAAATTCTGCCGCTCTATATCGAAATAGGGAATTTCGTAGTTTTTAAAATTCGTTTGATTAATTGATTCTTTGGAAGTGCCTGATTTCGTGGCACTAACCAAAGTTGATTATGGCAAACTAAAACTCCCCAGCGGGGCACAGTAAAAATCCCCACTTGGGACTAAAATCTAAAGCTATCCAAAAGATGGTGGAGGACAAGAGGGATGATGCCAATGGAGATTTCAAAAATAGTCAAAGAGCTGTATCGGGACAAGGGGCAAACGATCAGTGAGATCAGCAAAACATTAGGATATGATCGCAAGACAGTGCGGAAATATATAAATGGGGGCGAGCATGGATACCATCGAAAAGGGGGGTATCAGAGGCCTTTACAAGATAAAATCAAGGTACTGATGGAAGCTTGGTATGTAGCGGACCTTAAAGGGCCTCGAAAACAACGGCGAACAGGACAAAAAATGCATTTAGATTTGGTGAGGCACTATGAGTACAAAGGGTGCTATACCACGGTCAAAAAGGTACTCAGAGGAGTTAAATTAAAGTACAAAGAAGTGTTTGTTCCGAGAGAACATAAGCCTGGAGGTGGAAGTGAGTACGATATGGGGTACGCTCAAATTATGCTGGGTGGGAAAACGGTTGAAGGAGTCCTTCATTGTCATCAATTGACGTACAGCAATGATATTTTCGTGTACGTTTCACTCAAAGAAAATGCCCAAGAAGTGTTGCTCAGTCACGAAAAAGCTTTTGAGAGCTTTGAGGGTGTTCCTCCTGAAATTGGGTATGACAATCTGAAGCAGGTGGTCAAAGCTTTTCTGTAACCGCTCCACCAACCTCAGCCTTGCAAAACAGGCAAGATTAGTGGTGAGCATGGGAAATTTGGGATAAAAGTTGAGGGGAGACTTTCCATTTATGGCCGTTGTCAGCGATAACAGAGAC
>JAHFDB010000016.1 GCA_023249195.1 bacterium
ATGGGGGCCGAGGTTTTTCATACCTTGAAAAAGGTGTTACATGACAAAGGGTTAAGTACCGCTGTGGGTGATGAAGGGGGGTTTGCGCCCTCTCTAGACAATAATGAGACCGCTATTAAAGTGATTTTAGAAGCCATTAAAAAAGCAGGCTATGAGCCTGGAAAAGACATTGTGTTGGCCTTGGATGTGGCGGCATCTGAATTATATAAAAAGAAAAAATATGTATTGAGTGGAGAAGGTCGTGAAATGACTTCGGCTCAGATGGTGACTTACTACAAAGAATTGTGCTCAAAGTATCCCATTATTTCGATTGAAGATGGGTTGGATGAATCGGATTGGGAGGGTTGGAAATTATTGACAGAATCATTGGGGAAAACGGTGCAATTGGTGGGCGATGATTTATTTGCAACCAATACGACCCTTTTAGAAAAAGGAATCGAGAAAGGCATTGCCAACTCTATTTTAGTGAAGGTCAATCAAATTGGAACCGTAACAGAAACCTTGGCTGCCATTGAAATGGCAAAAAGAGCAGGCTATACCGCTGTTATTTCACATCGGTCCGGTGAAAGTGAAGATACCTTTATTGCCGATTTGTCTGTGGCTGTGAATGCGGGCCAAATTAAAACAGGGTCTTTATGTCGAACGGATCGCATTGCGAAATACAATCAATTGCTTCGTATTGAAGAAGCTTTGGGTAAAGTGGCCCACTATCCTGCACGACGTGCATTTTATAACTTAAAGTAGAGCGCCCGTGTTATCTGCGCAACCTTTTCTAGAGGGCCGACATAAGCACGTCAAAAAACGTGTGGTTCACATTGGTTTTTTTACCATGACCGTTATTATCTTGATCTACATTTTTTATATCGGGATCAAAAATATACTGAGATACAACGCCTTTAAGCAAGAGCTCTCCAATGCTTTTCTCCAACTAGAGGAAGAATATCGCCTCAATCGACTGTATAAACGCCAACTGGCGGATATTGATAAGCCCGAATTTTGGGAAATTCAAGCAAAAGAGCAGCTGGGCTTTGTGAAAAAGGGAGAAGTGGTCTACAAACTTTATAAGTAAAATGCTATAGTCGTTTTATTCACCAGATTCATATTTAAACAGGAGGATTTTAGTTATGTTTCACCTTTTTTTAAAGGGCGGTATTATGATGTATCCTCTGTTGGCCTGCTCGCTTTGGGCGGTTTACATGATTATTCAAAAGATTCTTCTTCTCAAATACAACCCTATTTTGACTCCCTCTTTACTTGAAAAAGTACAAAACAAAGTTCTTGCTTCAGGAAAAGCCCAAACTATTCAAGAACTGCAGGTAAGTAATGATGTGGGCGTGCAATTTATTGCCAATGTGATTGCAGCTTCCAGCCTCCCTTTAGAGGAAGTACAAGACAGAATGGGCATTTTGGCAGGTCCTGTCATTTTGAAAATGGAGAGCAACATGAATATGCTGTCCGCCTTAATTACAGTAGCCCCTATGATAGGCCTTTTAGGTACAGTGTTGGGTTTGATCGATATTTTTAGAGGGCTCGCAATGGCTGCGGCCGGAGATCCGACCGTTATGTACTCTGGAATTTCTATTGCGCTGGTCAATACGGTTACAGGCCTTTTAGTGGCCATCCCATGCGCTTTTTTCTTTCAATATTTATCCCACAAGCTTGAAGTTGCCATTGCCGATATGGAAGTTCAAATCAACGGGTTTCTAGATTTTTGCCAAGCTCAAAAAAGGTAGGCCCTTATGATTAGACTGCGTTCCCATTCCAGAAAAAAAACAGACCTCCGATTCGAAATTATTCCCATTATCGATGTCATGTTTACGCTGCTGATTTTTTTTGTCATTTACTGCACTATGCTTGCCCCCATTTCGAGCAAGGGAATTCAGCTTAAATTACCTACGGCAAGTTCTGTTGTTCCCGAAAAAAAAGGTGTCACTGTCAGTGTGGATGCAAGTCAAAAAGTGTACCTAGATTCTGTCTATATGCCCAGTGAATTGGTAAAACTTAAAGTGGCTCAGCTGATGAAAGAGAACCCTGAAACCTATGTCATTTTAAGTGTAGATCGTACGGTAGAATATGACTTTGTTGTACATGTGTTGGATAGTATTCGGCTGGGGGGCTGTGCAAATGTCGTTTTAGAAGCCGAACAAAAAAATAGCAATGAGCGGTAATGCACGCCGAATAGACCGCATTTCTTGGACTGTTAGCATCGTTTTACATGCGCTGCTTCTTTTTTTTGCGCTTCCTGCACTGACATTGCAGGTCGATAAAAATCTTCAATTTGCCATTCCTGTTACTTTGGATCTGAAATCCAAAATGGCAGCCCCCCCCAAGGCTATCCCCAAAAAAGCACAGATCGGCAAGAAAAAAACCTCGCATAAAACAGTGGAAAAACACAAAAAACTGGCGACTCGCGGAACGATTCCCGTACCTGCTGCAGCCACTGAGCATGAAGCAGCCCCCACCGATACGGCCCCTGTATCCTTACCTGGAGATCGAGACGAGCCGGTAACGATCAACGCGGTTGCACCTATTTATCCCAAAGAAGCTTTAAACAATAATTGGACGGGGACTGTCACGTTGCTCATTACCATTGATAAACAAGGAAAACCTGTATGGACAGAAATAGTCAAATCAAGTGGGCACGTGTCTTTGGACGAATCCTTTGTACGCACCATTCAAAATTTTTATACCTTTAAGCCGAAACGTTTCCTGGGCAAGGATATCCCTGGAAAAATTCGGCTATCTTACACCTTTGAACTGGATAAATAATGAGCACTTTCTATAAAAATGTGACCCGTTTAGTGGTGTGGCTCCTGTTAGTCTGCGTCCCCTTGATGGCGCAAAAAGAAGGGGGGTTAGGGAGTGAACAGGGACAAAAGACTGTCTCTGTTGAGAATGAATTTTTAAAAATCAGTGTGAATAATGGGCCTTATGATCAAGGTCGATTTTCAGTAGATACTACTTCAGGAGATCCTCAGAATCCTCTAGATGATCAAAAGTCATTGATCTTTGGACGCCCCATTCCATGGACTTCCTACACAACGGTTTACATTGATTCTATTCCCTATGTATTTGGAGGCATTAATAAAAAAATTGAGAAGCGTGCAGGAAAATCGGTTAAATTTGGAGAAATTGTGTCTCAAGCTGCGATTGCGGAAGGGTTTCAGACTGAATGCCGTTTTGGAACCATCAGGGTTATTCAAACCCTCACTTTCTCTCGAAATCCGTCTACACGTGTGAAAGACAGTGTCTTGATTTCTTATGAGGTGATCAACACAGATGCGACCCCCCACCAAATAGGCGTTCGGGTCATGCTAGACACGAAGCTTGGAGACAATGATGGGGCTCCGTTTAGAATTGGCGATCGATCGATTCAGTCCGAAATGATGTTTAAAGGGGCCGATATTCAAGATTATTGGCAGGCTTTTGATAGTTTGACTTCACCCAACGTAATTGCCCAAGGGTCTTTGCGGATTCCTGAAGAGAAAGTATTTCCTCCCGATCGACTCTATTTGGTGAATTGGGGGACGGTGGCCGATAATCCTTGGGATTTTGAGTACCAAGAGGGGCGCAGTTTTGTACGAGAGGGTGAGCTTGAAAAAGACACGGCTCTCGCCTTGTATTGGGATCCGATCACCTTGTCCGCTGGAAAAAGCACCTCGTATAAAACAGTCTATGGGTTGGGTGGCGTGTCACTTGCTTCCGGAGCACTGAGCCTTGGGTTAACCGCCCCCGCAGAGGCTTATGCAACCTCAAAAAAAGACATTTTAGTCGTAGGCTATGTGTCGAATGTAGGCGGATTCGATTCCAGAGACACAAAAGCCACCTTCACTTTGCCCTCTGGACTAAGTCTTTCTGGAGGAAAACTTACCCATGATTTGACCACCTTGATGGGGAAATCTACCCGTCAAATTCCAATTCGGGTTCAGGTGAATCCTGGGGCTTCTGGTCCACAAAAAATAACCTTTTCAGTCACCTCTTCAACCTTGAATCCAAACTCAATTTCTAGAATGATCGATGTGATAGCGGCGCCCAAAATAACCGGAAGCTTAGCCGCTCCCTCTCTTAAATTAGTCACGCTCAATGCCTATCTTGATATTTCTGCAAGTGTAACCAACACCGATACTCGGCAATCTTTAGATCACATTCAGGTGGGTTTGACTCTAGATCCCAGTTTATCCTTGCCTGCTTTTGAATCAGGAACAAAATGGATTAACCATCTCAGACCTCAAGAAACGCAGACCGTTTTTTGGAAGATTAAAGTCACAAATCCAAGCTCAAAACAAGCCCAAATAAAGGCACGTGTGTCTTCCCCTATTTTAGTCCCTCTTGAGCTTTCCAAAACCCTTTCCTTGAGTTCGGCTGAGCAAGAATTATTTATTGAACCCAGCGTGAAAACCGTGAAAAAAGGCGATTATTTCTATGTTCTTTTAGCAGGAAAATATGTATTACCTTTCGATCACCTCAATCAACTGGTATTGTTTGATACGACTCAGGTGCGCTATTTACGACTTTCACCGGAAGCTTGGATCGAGGATACCCAGCAGGACGCTGCGTTAAAAGCAGAGACAGGAAAGTTTTATGTATCGAGCCTCAATAACCCTAAGGGGGCATATCAAAAACGCTTGTGCAAGCTTCATTTTAAGGCTTTAAAAGAGGGTTTAGCCACGTTCCAGTTAGTTCAAGGCAATAAAGTAACTACCATGACGGTTCAGATTGAACCCTAATCACTCTAAAGGAGAAAATAATGAAACGTATTGCAGTTGTTTTTTTAGCGACACTTCTATTGGCACAAGGAATTGGCTATGCCCAGATAATTTCGGATGTACCTAAGACAGACCCCGCTTTTTCCGCCATTACAAAATCAGTAAAGGACGGATATTTGTCGACATTTTCATCGGATACCTTTCAGCCTCAACAGGCCGTTTCAAGAAAAGAACTTGCGATTATTATTGACAAATTAAGCTCGGATTTGAGCGACAGAAGCTCAAGCTTGACCAAGGGAGATACGCAAGAGTTAAAATCGCTTTTGAAATCGTTCAAGGGCTATATGTCAGATACTGATTCCGTGAGAACAGCCTCCGATTCACGTTTAACTTTGGTTGAAGATGAGCAAAAAGTTCTCAATCATGATTTAAGTAAAATCAACGATTCGTTAAAACTGGAAATAGAAACTTTAAAACAACAAAATCAAAACGAGCACGTCTATCTTTGGGGTGGCGTGATTGGGGCTGTCATTTTAGGGATTTTAGTTAAATAAAGTGTCCCTTCGAGCCCCTTTTTCGGAGAGAAGAAAACACCTTCTTAATAAAATTGCCATGTCTGACCATGTGGCCAATGCCTATCTTTTTTCTGGAAGAGCGGGGTCATTTTTACACGTAGCCGGCCGCTATTTTGCAGCCGCTGTAAACTGTCAAAACAAAACCCAAGAAGGCCCTTGTTGTGACTGTACCGTCTGCCGTTCCATTGAACAGAATACAGGGGTCCACTTTGTCGAATTTGCTTCTGAAAAAATAGGGGTCGATGCCGTTCGCCAGTGGCAAGAATTGGTGAGATACAGCCATGAAAACGGACGCCTTTTTGTTTCTATTTCATGGGCAGAAGGGTTTAGCACCGAAGCGGCTAATGCGTTTTTAAAAACCTTGGAAGAACCCCCTTCTGGGGTAACCTTTATCTTGCTCACACGCCAGCCGTGGTCGGTTCTTTCTACGATTCAATCTCGATGTCAGCATCTTGTATTTCCTGTTTTGACTGGAACCATCGACAAAGAAGAAACACTGACTTTCCCCTATCTTTCTATCGAGTCTCTTAAATCCATGTCTTTATTAGATCGTTTGGCATGGGTGCAAGAACTTGCCAAGGATAAAATTCAGGCCAAGACCGTATTGGGGCTTTGGCTAGATGAGCTGTGGAAAAATCGAGGTTCTGAATCTTATTCTCAAGCCATTGAGCAGGTTATCGAAAATATTTCTCAAATGAAGTATAATCTAAATTTGAGGTTACATTTGGAGAATCTTGTCATGCGTATTTTGGTTTGATCATCAGGAGAAACAGTGACTTGCATTTTTTGTGAGATTGTTAAGAAGAACATTCCTTCTCAAATTGTATACGAAACCGATCAGGTTTTAGCTTTCAAGGATATTGCACCGGTGGCACCTGTGCACATTGTGGTAATTCCGAAAAAGCACCTCAAATCAGTGATGGAGTTTGACCCAGAGGAGGGGATGCTTACCGTTTTATTAATGCGTGCCATTCGAGAAATTGCGAGTGCACAACAGTTGCCCGAAAATGGGTTTCGAGTGGTGACCAATGTGGGTTCCCACGGTGGGCAAAGTGTCCACCACGTTCATTTTCATATACTAGGAGGGCGGCCCATGACGTGGCCTCCCGGGTAAATCATGAGGAGAGAAAAATGGCTAAACAAGAAAAAAAACCAGGCGAATCAATCGATTCTGTTTTAAGAAAGTTCAAAAGAAAAATTAAAAACGAAGGCATCCTTCAAGAGCTTCGTAAACGCGAGTACTATGAAAAGCCTTCTGAACTCAGAAAGCGTAAAGCCAAAGCAGCTGTGCGCCGCAATGTGAATCAGCAAAAAGCTGAAGAATTATAAGACCTTTGTCTTCCCTCTTAAACTGGCGATTTTCTTTACTTGATCGGTATTTATTTCGCCAGTTTATGGGGCCTTTTATTTTGGCAGTAGCCGGATTTGCCATTATTGGGATGCTTGATTTTCTGTTTTATTTAGTCGATTTATCTGTCCTTTCCGGTGTTTCTTCCCACGTTCTTTTAAAATTACTGTTCTACAAGCTTCCTGGCATTATGGTGTTGTTTTTTCCTATGGCCGTGTTGTTTTCGGTCATGCTGATGTTGGTTAGAATGGCCAAAGATAGCGAGCTAACCGCGTTACGCACTTCGGGAGTTCACACCTTGCGTATTTTAACCCCACTTTTAGTCGCATGTTTTTTTGTGGCAGGCATGTCCTATCTTTCAAATGAAAAACTAGTCCCTTGGACAGCGCAGGCTTCAGAAACCGTCATGCGCGAACACATTCAGCATATTCCTCCGCCAGAAATTGTTCAGAATGTTGTCTTTAAAGAGGGCGATCGCTTTTTTTATATTCAAGAAGTAGATGCGAAACACAATGAACTTAAGCACCTCTTAATGTTTGAAGAACGAGCCCATTTCCCTCGACTCACTACTGCTCAAAAAGCCGTTTGGAAAGGGCGTTCCTGGCATTTACAGAAAGGGTATATTCAAGATATTAATGACGATGGAAGCATGCGGTTTTCAGATCATTTTTCAGAACTTATTTTGCATGTAGACCAGGACTTGGCCGCCTTTTATAGGCCGCCTAAATCTGCTCGTGAAATGGATTCAAAAGAACTTCGGAATAAAATTCAAGGGCTTCAAAAAAGCGGGTTAAGCACCCGTTCACTCAGCGTAGAATACCACATGAAAAAAAGCGTGCCTGTTGCCTGTGTTATTTTTGGGTTAATTGGGATGTCCTATTGTCTAACCTTTGTACGATCGGGCCAAGATTGGTGGGGCGTCATTATTGCCATTTGCTTGGCTGTACTGACAGTGGCACTCTATTTTTTCATGGTAGCCCTTTGTCGTGCTTTTGCAAAAAGCGGCACCCTAGATCCCCTCCTGGGTGCATGGCTTCCCAATGTGGTCTATGGCACTTTGGGTTTAAGCCTTGTTTCATATCAAAGTGTGATGAAATGAAAGAGCAAGCCCGATGATTACCGAAACACGAGAGTTCCCAGCCTATAAAATGGGTATCGTTCTCGCGAAACATGGCGAGTTTTCTGAGGCCATGCACAAATTTCGTGAGGTATTGGCCTGCTACCCTCGAGCCATTTTAGATGTGTTGGTACCCCTCTATCGACAACTGGCTTTAGAACCTGAAAACATGGCATTGAGGGTATTTATTGCAGATATTTATGTAGCGGGTCGCATGTATGAAGATGCCGTGAACGAATTAGAAGAAATTGTACATCTCTCACCTTCCTTTTCTTCGGCTTATGGGGTTCTGAGTAAGCTTTATAAAAAAAGCAAAGACCCGGACAGAATTAAGGCTATTTTTGAATATGCGTTTGCACAAGATATCTTTGATTCTGCACTTTTAGATGTGTTGCCTGGCATTTATTTAGAAGAAAAAAATATCACCAAAAGCATTCGAATTTATGAAAAATTGGTCGAGGTTTATCCAAAGGCATTGCATCATGCCAAAACCTTGGCTGGGTTATATGAGCGTGAGGAGATGTATGAAAAGGCCACTGACTTGTATGAATCTATTGCCTTGCGTTCGCCCAGCTGTGTCGGTGAAGCGGCGGTCTTTTGTGAACGGATATCTCATATTGTGCCGGAAAGCTTTTCTATCCGTAAACGGGTTATTCAGTTGCACATGAAAGGGTGTAACCCTGTTCAGGCAGCGGGGCATGTCGAAGCGATGTTGGCTGTGGATGACGCTTATATCACAGAAGCCATTGAAACTTATAAAAAAATTCTTGAACTTTATCCTGAAACAGTCGAAGTATTGTATACCATGGGAAAATCTTTGGTGCAGGTCGGGCGGTATTCAGAGGCGGTCACCTATCTTCGAAAGGTATTTGAAGCTGCCCCTTCTGACTCTGAAAAAGTGTCTGTACTTTTGCAAACCGTATTGACCCACTATCCAAATCAACTCATGGCCCTGCAACTTTTGGCAGATATTCATATCTATCAAGACCACTACCTTGAGGCTTGGCCCTTTATTGTGAAAGCTAGTTCACTCGATGGGTCAGAAGATTATCCCCTAGAAACCCTTTTGGAAAAAGTAATTCAGAACGAACCTCGCTTGGCCAAGGAAGCTCAGGAACAGTTATTGCGCTATTACTTTAATCAAAGTGCTTATCTTAAGTGCATCGAATTTGGAAAAAAACTTCTCAAAACACCTTTTGCACATACCGCAGGCGTTTTGATGTCGCAGTCTTATGCAGAATTAGGCCATTTAGAGATGGCCATGACCATTTTAGACACCGCAATGGAAACAGCCCCTTGGCATGCAGATGTGCACGATCAATTCAGCAAAATAAGTGAACGAAGACGCGTGGACTCTTTAAATTTTGGAGTCATGGCATTAGCCAAGGGACACCTTGAAACCGCCCTGGAGTGGTTTCAAAAAGAGCTTCCCGAAAGCCCAGCCTATCTAGAAGCACAATTCTACTTAAATCGGTGCTTTGTAGAGATGGGTCGTTTAGATTTAGCCCTCTCACAGGGATCTCGGCTTATATCAGACGTCCCTCTTTCTGAAGAGTGGAAACAGGTTTTCATGTTTTTATCTGGGGTTCAGCGATTGCACGCAGGTGAGGTCACCGAAGGATTGACTGTTTTAGAAGCCATTTATCGGCAGAATATGCAGTTTCCCTTTGTCAAACCCATTTTATCTCATTATCAACAAGAAAGTGTTGTAGACTTACGAGGAAAAGTCATTTCAGGCAGTGTCTATCAAGGTCACCTTCTTTTAAAAACAGTCAGAAACCGAGACCGACTGGGAGTAAAGTCTCCAGGGTTTCAGCCGATGGGGTTTGCCTATTCCCATAACACCCACGGCATTGACCACATGCTAAAAGGGCATTATCAATCTGCTCAAGATGAGTTTTTGTTGGCTTTGGATATGGACCCTGAATTGACAGGGGCTTATTGTAATTTAGGCATGGCCTATTTGGCTCAAGATGAGTTGACATTGGCTTGCGCTCAATTTGAAAAAGCAAAGCAATTGAACCCCAAATTAGACCTGGTTTACTTAAACATGGGCCTTTTAGCGATGCAAGCCTGTGAATTTCAAACAGCATTTGAACACTTTACTCAGGCATTGACCCTGCATCCCAGCCCATTAGCCCTGTTGAATTTAGGTGACGCACATCGGGCATTGGGACAGATTAAACCTGCATTTGCCTATTGGAAAAAGGCCCTTGCCACGGGGATGATGTACCCCTATAGCCACCGCCGAATGACCTATGCAATGGATGACATATTTTGGAAATCTGATCCCAAACAACAGGCCTTCTTAACCCCAGATGCTTTCTTACCCTCTTCTTTATTGCGTTGAAAAGTTTACTAGGGCTACCTTATTCAATTTCCTAGTGGTAGAATAAAATTAAGCCATGAATGACAGTAGATTTTTTTTATTAGTGCAACTTACTTCAAGCATTGTTAAGGGCTTTTTGTGGCTGGCGGCGCTCTGTGTTTTAGGTTATTTTATAAAAGAGATTTTAATTGCTTATTCTGGAAAAATGACTTTTGCAAATGTTCATATTTCTTTCCTTATGGGTTTAAATATATGGAGTAAACTAACCTTATCTTCAAGTCTATTGTTTGGATTTTTTGGTATTTCTTATGGACGCTATTGGAGATCTGTAGCAAAACGTGAAATTGAACATATGGGAACCCAAAATAAAAATTTGGAGCAAGTGCTTAATCCATCTAGAAAGACAAGTAAAATTAATAGTGACGGATCGACCCGAAAAGAGGATAAAATATGATGTTGTTAAGTCTTATTTTTGTCGGGCTTATTGTTTTTGTGTGGTCTGTTTTGTTTCGGGAAGTGTTTTTGTATGATTTTAGGGGAACCCTTTTTCAAATTAGACATGAACTGTTTTTTCTTAGTGTTAAAAATGGGCCTCTTTTTTCCTTTAATTCGAAACTGTATACGCAATTTGAATCTAGTATCAATGGTACAATACGGTATTCACATATTATTACCTTCTATAGAAGCGTGATTTTTTTTATTACATTGAAGGTTTTAAGAAAAAAAATTACTCATAACCCCTCTTTGCAGAGGGTTTTTGAAGAAGAAAAAAACTCTATTCAAAATGAAAAAGTGATACAAGCGGTGGGTCAATTAATAGACAGATATCATTTAGCGATAGGATTGCACATTGTGAGGTCTTCTTTTTTTATTTCATTATGTTTTTTGATTTATTTTATTTATTATGGATTTAGATCGTTAGTCACTCTCGGGTTTGTTTCCGCACAAACGGGATTCCAAAGTTTTCAAAAAAAGATACTCCCCAGTATACATTTTCAAACTTCTTTAGCGAAAAGATATGGGATGTTGTAGGGCATAGGTCTGGTTTTTTTTGACCAGGAAGAAGCTTCCTTAAGATGAGATTCCCTCTATTTTTTCAGTGCGCCTTTTTTATTTTCCTGAGTCTCTTCCGTGTTTGCATCTGCGCTCAAGACAGCCCCGTATCCTTGACGGCTGATCATCTGTATTATGCAGAAGACGTGCATCAGGTGTTTGCCTCATCCAATGTAAAGCTGGGGTATCAGGATGTTGAAATTAAGGCCTCTCATTTACAGCTCGACACCCTGAGCAACACCGTCTGGGGAACAGGTAATATCCAAGTCAAACGAGGCGAAGATCAGTTTGAGTCTTCTTATTTGTTTTATAATCTCGATAGTCACGAGATGTCTTTGCAAAACATTCATGTGGCAATGACACCCCAAGAGGGAAAATCGACCCTGTTTTTGAAGGCGCAAGAACTTCATGATACCGGTAAAGCCCAATCCGGACAGGAGGCCAAATTTACCACATGTTCTTTGGAAGATCCGACTCACTATTTTATTTCTGCAAAACGTTTTGACTATTATCCCAATCAACGTGTGATTGGCTATGATGTGTTTGTATATCAGCCTATTTTATTTATTCCGTTTGGGTTTTGGACCCCCTATTATCGGTATGAACTAGGAAAGCGTCGGGTCATTTGGAACTTCCCTGTTGTGGGTAAAAAAGAGGAAACTGGATGGGGATGGTACATGCAAAACACCATCGATTATGCCCTTGTAAATGGGAAAGATTCTAGTGTCTTTTTTGATATTTTTGAAAACAAAGGATTTGGGTTGGGGGTTCGACACCAATATGATCTTCAACAGCATCAAGGGTCTTTGCTTTATTATCGATTAGATGAACTCGATACTCATTTACTCAATGAAAAAACAGAATGGACTGACACATTCAAATTATCAGATAACCTGGATGTGACCCTAGGTTATAAAAAAATAGATGCTACGCGTATCAATGGATTTGGTCGTCAAAAAGAAGAGGCTAAAACAATCTCGGCCCATTATGACAATTTAGGAGAGGTTTATCAGTGGAATTTAGCCGACAATCAAAATTTTAATCAGCACTATCGATCATTGTCATTTCAACTGGATCATCAGTTTAATCAAGATAAAATTTATACCCTTAAGGCCATTCAGCAAGATAATTTAGCCGGATTTCGTCGCAGTACCCAGTTGTATGGGTCGAGAACCTTTCGGTTTTCAGAAGGCATTATAGTCACTACTCAGCTGGATTTAAAAAAAACAGAAAATACCCAGCGGCTTTTTCCTTCTGATGACACTTTGGAAACAAACCTGTCATTTTCCAAACCCATTACACCCGAATTGATGTTGAATATGAGGATCAACCACTTAGCCGATTTAGATGCCCCCGGCATTACCGCCAACATACAGAATCGTAATTATTTTTATCGATTACCCGAGGTGATTTTGAGATATACCCCTCAATGGGACGGCTGGCAAACCCGTCATCAATTGACCGTGGCACGGTATCAGGAAGTCCAATATGTGTCTCAATTTCAGACGCAACAAACCGTCCCTAAAACCATTGATTTTACTGTCGCACCCAATACCTACATTTTGAATGAAAATATCAGTCGCACATTTGATCAGTTGCCTCTGCTGTCTTCTTTGACTTGGTCATCAGGCTATAACCAATATATTTTTAGCACCCCAGGCAAAGATCTGTTTAATGGAGATGCCATGTATACGCTTGATTTTAATATCAACCACTCGGCAACGGTATTCTCTTTTTTGAAAACAGACTCTACGTTTACCAGCGTGTATGCGCCAAAAGAAAACAGGTCTCCTTTCACCTATTTCGGGGATAAAACCCAGCAACAAAATATAATAACCGAACGATGGACTTTTTTTTTATGGGACCTATCAAGATACAAGTGGACACACGAAACCGGCTATGATTTTATCAATAATCAGTGGCGCGATTATCGAACACAGTTAGTTTTAAAGCCAGTATCTATTTTAACCATGACCCTTGCTTCAGGAAAAAAGCTAAGCCCTAGCCTTTTTGATGCTCATAATGACTATTATCCTACTGCCTTTAATATGGATTTAGCACCCACTGACAATGCCTCGGTTAAATTAAACTACTCGATCTCATTAGACACTAACGAGTTTATCTATCGCAATCGCACCACCCTTCAGAGCTCACAATTTGGGTTTAAAGTTCCTTTAGGTCCAAACCCTGATTATCGATGGGAAATTGGGCTGGGATTTGTGTATAATACACTCAGCCAAGAAGGTAATTTTGATCCAAGACGCTATGAACTTCAGACGGTGAACATTGTGAAGCGGGAACATTGTCGCACCCTCAGTTTTGGGTACAACAAAACCTCGGATGAATTTATGTTTCGGTATACTATTGATGCGTTTCCTGAAGATCCGATTGAATTTATTCGCAATAAAGCGAACTGGAAAGTAGGTGGGCGTTTGAATCAAAGTGCCCAGGAGAGATTTTAATATGACCCCTTTCAAACGCCTTCTTTTAGTGGGGATTTTGAGCCTGTTCAGTCTGTTTGGCTGTGCCCGATCCCTCACCACTCCGACACAGGCTTTAAAGTTAGATTTACGCATCACCTTTAAAGGCACTATCGATACCACTCGTTATCGATATTATGTCCTTTTTTCCTCTTCGGCATTTCCAACGCTGCCTAACTTCGGAACCTCGGAATATATGCCGACCCCTGGAAATGGCTACAATGAAAACGATGATTTATTCAGACGGAATGATGGCGGAATTTCCTACTATTATCAGCATTATTTTTCTACTTGGATGGACTATATTGCGACGTATCAATCAACCCTCTATTTGAACCCTTCTGGGGCATCTGCATTTGTCGCCTCACAAAATGCTACTTATGCGCCTGTTTCCAGAACAGGGATGACATTTGAAGTGATAGGCGGCAACCAAATCCACCTCCAAATTCCTTTATCTTATTTATCGCAGGACAGTGGCCGACTTTATATCGATATCATGACAACAGACATTCGAGATACGACCGATTTAGGCCAAGGGAAACCCCCTTCAGGGCAAATTTTAGACCATTTGCACGGAATCAAGCCCACGCTTGTGACCGGCATTGCAACCTTTCCGGCCATTCGGGGTGACGAATCGACCACACTCGATAATGTGAACGATGCTGCCAATATTCAGTCATGGGAGGCTTACACATTTTAACCCTATTATCGTCTCTGTTTGTCGCAATCTCCTTTCCAAGGGCCTCGCTTTGGACTTTGGCTTATATAGGCCTGTTGCCTTTATTGTTCGGTGCTCAGATGGTGCTGCATTCTAGTCGCACTGTCGAACAAAAAATTAAAGCATTGATGGGCCGAGGGTTTGTCTTTGCTTTTGTATTTTTAGGCTATTTTCATAGTTGGATGTTTACCCTCAGCGTCTGGGCCCATTGGGGTTGGATTATGCTGCTTTGGATAGGGCTTTGCGCCTATTTATCGGTGTTTTATGGGGTGGCCATGGGACTTTATGGGTGGGTTGTACTGAAAGGCCCTAAGTTAAAATGGGCCCACACGCTGCTGTTTCCCTCTCTGTGGATCTTGGCCGAGTGGGGACGATCGTTAGGACCCTTGGGAGATCCGGGCGGCGTCTTGGGCTATTCTCAGGTGTCTGTACCTGCGGTGTTGCAATGGGCATCTGTCGTTGGGGTTTATGGACTATCGTTTTTTTGTGTCTGGGTAAACGACATGATTTTCAGATGCCTCACCCATGAACACGAGAAAAAACGCATGCACTATTTGATGGTTTTGACCGGAGTTGTGCTTGCAATATGGGCCGGAGGAGCCCTGCTATTACATCGCCCCAATCCGGCAGGACTGCGCTCAATTCCGATAGCCATTGTCCAAGGGAACTATGCCCAAGATAAAAAACTGGACCCTTTGAGCTGGGACCCCTTAAGGGCCGATATTTTAGACTACACAAAACGCTCTCTAGAAACAAATCCGAACCATGCAGACTTTGTTTTTTGGCCTGAAACTATTACGCCTACGTTTAATTTAAATCATACGGGATGGGTCCTTTCTGTGGTTCAGTTGGCCCAAAAACACAAGGTAAACATCGTCTTTGGAACCCCCATTGACTGCGAGGGACGTTATTATAATGGGGCTGTTGTGATTGGCCCCAACGGAATTGAACCTCACATATACCGTAAAAGCCGATTGATGCCTTTTGGAGAATATTGGCCCGGAAAAAAATGGTTAATGCACGTCAAAGCACTGCGCCCCGTCTTAGGAGAAGACTATATCCCAGCACCTCACATAGACATATTACCCGCGGGACATGCAAACATCGGAATGGAAATTTGTTTAGAGTCTGCATTTCCCTGCTATGCCCGAGCACAATGTTTAAACGGGGCCGATTTTTTAGCCATCGCTCTAAACAACGCCTGGTTTGGACACTCGTTTGCAGCCGATGAACATTTCGACATGACCAAGATGCGTGCAGTGGAATCCAATCGCTATGTGGTAATAGCAGGAAATACAGGCATTTCCGGAGTCATTAGCCCCAGAGGGGATGTCCTCACACAAAGTGTATTAAATACACGAACGATTCTAACGGCTGAGATAAAAACGGGGTTTAAACTCTCACCCTATCACCAGTGTGGAAATAGTGTGGTGTGGGCAGCGGGTATCTTTATTATGCTTCTTTGTTTTGTTGTCATTGCTCGACAAACCACAGGCTCGAAACCTATAGCCCCCCGAAATTAAATATAATCACACTTGTATAAATTGCAATAATTCACTAAAATAATAGTGAGGTTATATATTTTGGAGGTGTGACTATGAAAAAAAGCAAGGTATCACAGGAAAAGACCCGTCGGGTTTTAATCGAGATTGCGGTGACGCTGATCGCTGAAAAAGGGTTTGAAAAGACCACCATGCGAGAGATTTCACGAAAGGCCAAACTGTCGGACGCCACGATTTATCACTATTTTTCAACCAAGGAAATGATTGTGTTGGGATATATTCATTTGCGGCAAATTCAAGCCGTAGAAACATTAAAAAAGATTCCCGATTTTGACACTTATTCTTTGCAGGAAAAGTTACATACCTATTTTGAAACCATTTTTGAAAGCTATTTACCTGATCGTCCTTTTGTTTTGGAGGCAGTTCAGTTGGCACACCGCCTGTTATTGAGTCATTTTGAGGAACAGGCTCGTATTAAAGATATTTTTATTACTCAAATCCGAGAGTTTTTGAGGCTTTCTATTGAGAGGGAAGAAATTCCTGATCAGTCGATTGAGGGGATCATTCCTCATCTGATTTTTGATGTATATCTAATGGTTCTTTTGCATTGGGCAAAAGACAACTCGCCCCAATGTGAACGCACCACCCAACTGACGGATATGGCGACAGGCTTTAGTGTAAGCGTGTTAAAGCAAGGAATGATTTCTAAAGCAATGGATTTGGGCATGTTTTTTCTAAGATCCCATTTTACCGAGATTTTTTATGGAAAAAAATAAGAAAATTCCTCTCAACAAAGCCGGTCGGGTGGGGGCGATGTCAGCTTCAGCTGTCAAACTTGCAGCCAAACATGGGGTGTACTTAGCCTCACGCCCTTTTTCCTCTAAAGAAAGACGGTCAAAAATCCAAAGCGAACACTATCAACAGGTTGCAAAAAGTATTTTTGAGACTGTAGCAAGCCTTAAAGGAGCAGCATTAAAAGCCTTGCAAATGGTGAGTTCTGAAGCCGATTTATTACCACCAGAATTCCGTACTGTTTTTGCAAAAGCATGCTATCAGGTGCCCCCCCTGAATCGGGCTTTGGTGCGTAAAGTGATCATGTCTCAGTTGGAAAAACCTCCGGAAACGCTATTTGAGCGTTTTGAAACTGAAGCCTTTGCGGCAGCTTCAATCGGGCAGGTGCATCGGGCCGATACTATAGAGGGGGCAGCGGTCGTGGTCAAAATTCAGTATCCTGGTATCGCGGTAACCATTGCGCATGACCTTTCTTTACTGAGGATGCTTTTAGGACCCTTGTTAAAGCCGATTTTGAAAGACAAGCAGAAAATTTTACATACCATTCTAGAAGAGTGCGAGACACGGTTTATAGAAGAAACCGATTATGTGAAAGAGCGTTCCTCAATGAACTGGTTTCGAAAGGCGAACCATCATCCCGACATTGTGATTCCTAGAGCATGGCCGTCGTTGAGCTCGGGCTCGGTTCTGACCATGGACTATCTCCAGGGGATGCATCTGGAGGAGTGGCTTCAAACGGATCCTTCTCAAAGTGATCGAGACCATTATGGACAATTAATGTGGGATTTCTTCATGACTTTTTTTACTCAACATCACATTTTGCATGCAGATCCGAATATTGGAAATTTTTTGTTTTTGAAAGAAGGAAAATTAGGCGTATTGGATTTTGGGTGTATCAAGAGCGTTTCTTCTGAATTTCCTGCAAACATTCTGAGTTTGATTCAAAGCCATATCAACCATGATATCGCATCTGTACTCAGACTGTATCGTCAATTTGGCATTATCGGCGATGCTATGACGGACACCCCTGCACACATTGACTCTAAATTAGCAGGTTTCCGTGCTTGGTTGACCGAACCGTATCGACATGAACGGTTTGATTTTGGGGCTCATCCTGACTATATGAAACAGCGTCTAGAGGCTAACTTTAGGACAGCTGGAGACGTATTGATCAATACCACCCCTGATTTTGTGATGTTTGATCGGACCTACATGGGACTGATGAATACCTTGTCTCGGATGAGATCGAGGGTGGTAATGGGGGGCTATCTCTAGACAACATGACATCGTACTAGCCTCGTTGTGTTGTTAAAACCACCTCATCTTCCCCGTCAATTTCGCAAAGCCTTACTTTGATATAGTCGGTTTTTTCTGTCAAAAGCGTTTTGCCTATAAAGTTGGCAAAAATGGGCAACTGCCTATGCCCTCGATCGATCAAAACAGCCAGCTCGATAGAGGCAGGTCTTCCGAAGTCTGAGAGGGCATTGAGGGAAGCCCGAATGGTTCTGCCACTAAACAACACATCGTCTACCAAAATGAGTGTTTTATTAGTGAGATTGAAGGGGATATCCGTTTCCCTCAGGGTTACAAATTGACCCCTGGAAAGCAGATCGTCTCGATAAAGGGAGCTGTCAAGTTTTCCTATGGGGAGGGTTATGCCTGTTTTTTTTTCGATGGCCACTTTAAGCCTGTCTGCAACGGGATACCCTGCCGATAAAATTCCCACCAAGACTACGCCTTCTAAGGAAGGGTGTTGCTCCGTTATTTTATCGGCGAGCGCGTGTATGGCGTGTGTAATTTCCTCGCCGGTCATCGCGTGTTCCGAAAGGATCATAGCGCCCCTTTGGTAGAAGGAATGCCTTTTTTTCTAGGGTTAATGACAGATGCTTGATCTAGAAATACGCCCAGCCCCTTAAAACACGCTTCGATCATGTGGTGAAGATTGGTTCCAGATTTTAGCTCAATGTGAAGATTAATTCTGGCATTATTCACAAAGGCCCTAAAAAACTCTTCGGCAAGTTCAACATCAAAAGCCCCTACTTTGGCCTTAGGGAAGTCGGCAACAAAAGACAAATAAGGTCGATTGCTGATATCTATGGCTACTTGGCACAGGGTTTCATCCATGGGCATTAGCCCCGAGGCAAAACGTTGAATGCCCTTGGCATCCCCCAAGGCTTCACGGAAAGCTTGGCCAAGGCAAATCCCCACATCTTCTACGGTATGATGAAAATCAACGTCTAAGTCCCCTTTCGCTTTTAAATGGAGATCGAATAGCCCATGAGTCGTCATCAAATTGAGCATGTGATCAAAAAAGGCGACTCCTGTTGCAATGGTTGATTTTCCCGTGCCGTCTATTGAAAAGGTTAATTCGATATCCGTTTCGTTTGTTTTACGGTTGATAGATGCTTTTCTGTCCGCCATGATATTCTCCCTTGTGTTTTGAAATACGCTTTAGGAAGCGCTGATTTGAGCAGATGCTTTCAAAAATCCTAACAAAGCCTTTGCTGTTTCTTGGCCTTTTTCAAAAAGATGTGCTTGAAAAAAAGCATGATGAATATCGTGTTCATGAAAGTGGTGCGGGGTCATGACACAGGATAATACAGGGACTCCAGAATCAAGCTGAACCCTCATTAACCCATCAATCACGGCCTGTCCAACAAAGTCGTGGCGATAAATGCCCCCATCAACAACCAATCCAAATGCGAGAACCCCTTCATAACGTCCTGACTGGGTACATTTTTGCGCTAAAAGAGGAATTTCCAGACTACCAGGAACTGTAAATCGGTCTAGTTGACCCTCTGAATATCCTGCCGAAACTAAGGCCTGCAGACATGCGTTTACTGCTATTTGAACCAATTCTGAATGCCATTCGGCGCTAATAAATGCAATTTTCATACGGATGAGTATACTCAAAAAAATAAAAAATGAGGAGCCCTTAATAAAAGCCCTTATAGCAGTAAAGCCTTACCCCCCCCCTCCTGTTTGAGTGCTTGATTCCCCTTGTAAAATCCGGTACTATCGGCGGTTCAAATTCACAAGCCATAAGAAGGGGAATTTTTTTGGCCTGAGTAGGAAGTGGGACATCTCGGTGTACTTTAGCAAGATTCTGGCAGTTAGATCTTCGTCTAGCTCAGATAGCCTTTTTAGTTCCCCAACCTCAAGTTCCCCTGCTCCTACAAGAAGAACGCCTCCTACTTTTTGTACAACAGATATTGATCCTGCCGCATTTAATGCGATTCGAGAGACTTACGAAACAAAATTTACAGAGAGCTTGTCTCGGATGAATCTTTCTCAGAAACAGAAGGATATTGTCCAGGTTTTAGGAATCCAAGCGGCCTGGAATGCGATGAGAATTACCATGGCAACGTTGAGAATGGAAAGCCAGGCTGTGAACGCTTATCTGGCAAAACATGACAGCCTCGAGGCCTTCCTAGAGACCCTCAAACAATGTAGGCCCACCCGAAATGTGTATACGATGCATCCGACCGTTATTGTTGCTCCTAAAGATAATGAGTTGATCTACGATCTGTCTCTGGCCTTGATTGAGGGGGATGAGCTTGGCATTAAGGCCTGCATCGAGGCGCTATCGACGCATACCGCAGCTTCTCCACTTCGGAGTCCCAATACTAAGGTAGATGCCGCCATTGCCCTGTGTCGCGGCGTGGATGATTTTGCAGAGGCTATCGAGCATGCCTTTGTGCACTTTAATAAAATGTGTTTGGCAATCAAGCCTGCCGATTATGCCCGCTCAGGAAAAAGAGACTTATTCAAAGCCTTTGCACAAAAACTAGTGGGTGCCACAATTCCCCATTCTTGGGTTCCTTTTGATATGGATGGAGACAGGTTTGAACCAGCAACTGCGATGGCTGCGGCAGGGATATTTAGAATCACCTTTCTTGAGAAACTTTTCCGCGCTATTCCCGATACATTCCCCCAAAAAAATAGGGTAGGCATTTCTTTAAGACATGCCATTGAAGCCTTTTTGGCAGAAGGGCCCCCTCTGATCGAAGAAGAAAAAGAATATCCTGAGACCCTTAGGGCCTTGCTCGTCACACTTCCTTCAGGAACCCTGATGAGCGATAGTGAACTTCTGAAAGAAATCGTTAAACTAAAAACACATCGGTCCCAACATATCTATCTGCTCGCTTCTATAGCTGAAACTGTCGGTTTTTATGGAACAAAATTTCATATTCGCCAAGAGGGCGAAGTGATTCGAGCTGCGTTAACTGCACTAGAAAAAAAACCGCCAGAACAATCCATAGATGAGTACATTAATGGGCTTGATAAGGGCCCTAAAACCCACGAGTTTTTGCAGATGATGATCGCCCTAAAGGGTCTGCAAGCACAGAACCCCAATGCGCTACATCGACTGATTATTAGCCAGGCCAATGAGGGCGACTTTTCTGCAGGGAAAGCCCTTTTGAGTACACTTGGAATGACACTCAAGCTTTGTCCGCTGATTGAAGAAACCCGAAAAATGGGAAATATAAAAACCTATGTTGAAGAAATGCTTCAACATCCAGAACAAATTGTAGCTCAGGGAAACCGCATTTATGTCCAACTGGCTGGAAGTGATGCTTCTCGGGTCGGGGGGGTTCCCGCAGCCAGAATTCAACAAGTAACCGCCGTTTTTGAGATAGCAGAACTCGTCCGTACCCATAACCACAGAAAGGGTACAAACTTTGAGTTGGTGCTCTTTAATGGTGCGGGGGGATCTCCGCTTCGCTGTGGCCCAATCGGGGATCCCTTCCACCATCATTCAGGTGTTACCCACTCCATGGTAAATCCTCAAGGGGTTCGCACAGAAAGAACACAGCAAGGAATCGCTGCATTGGGAGACAAAGGTGTCCACCATCCCGCTTACTATATGGCTCTACTGCACGCGATCGATCATCACTGGCAAAGGGGACCCCATACGCAACCCTCTTTGAGGGCTGCTTTTATTGAAGATCTGAGAGACATTGCAGAGACCTCAGAAACAACCTATCGGGAAATTTGGACGGCTTTACCTCCAGATGTGTGTGCCGAGTTCAAAGGTTTGCAGACACTTTATGGCCAGCTCAATGGGGGTGCGAGAAAAATAAAACGGGCCGATGGGCCTGAGGTTAAAGAACCCGATAAAGAACCTTGGGATAAAGTGCGTGCTATTACTCAAAACGCAGTCCAGTATATTTTTGGGGTACTCTTAAGCATGGTAACGGCCCCCCAAGTACTTCGGGATCTCGCGCTCATTTTAGAAAAATCAGATCTCACTTCAGACGAAAGACAGATTGTGTCTGACCTGATATCTGATCTTAGAACCCGCATTAAATTAATATCTCCGTTTATTGATCTCGGAAACGCCGCGAGAGTAAGCGAAGAAGTGCGCCGATCTCATCAAGAGATGCTGGATATCGAAGGTGCCATGAATGAAGCACGACTCCATAACCCGCAACCAGATGTGATCCATTCAGCACGAAAAATCATTGAAACGTCGACAGACCCAGAACAACGCAAACGGGCCGCATGGCTATTATTAAATGCCAGCGCTGTGATAAGGGTGGCTTAATCCGCTTCCGTTCATAGAAAACCAGAAAAATAAGGAGAAAAAAAAATGGCACTCGTACAAAGAATGGTCCAGCAACTAGAATCTCGTGGAGCACACTTAGCCACCCAATTGAGAACGCGAGGGCTCACCCCAGCAAGCTGTGCTCAAACAAAAGCCCACAGACCCATGGCTCCAAAGCAAGTTCTTTCCCCTGCTCAAGTAAGATTACCTATTTCAGCCGGCAACACCATGGCTTTACGTAGCCGAATGGATGGTGAAATTGCCAGAAGGTTTCTGTCCACCATGTCTACCCGGTCTGAACCTCGTCCTAAGCCTGGACAAAAAACGGTAGTGATCATCGGGCGGGGGCCAGCGGCAGATCAAACATCTTTTGCAGCACGAGCACAGGGTCATTTTGTTGTTCAAGTCTGTTCACGAGATGATAAGCCTGTCGGATATGCTAACCGAGTAGTGCCACTCTCTGGAACAGGAACTGCGGCTTATATGAATACGAAAGAAATAATTGAAATTGCAAAAAGCGTAAAAGCAGATATGGTTCACCCAGGATGGGGGCTTCTTTCCGAAAATCCAGCTGCATTTCTCGAATTCGAACAAGCCGGCTTAAACATGGTCGGGCCTTCTTCTGATGCCATGGCGAAATTGGGAAGTAAAGCCTCTGCCATGAGATGTGCCAAAGAAGCTGGGGTTCCTGTGGTTCCCTCCAGTGAAGTATTGCTGGATGTTGAAGCAGCTGTAGCATTTGCAAATACCACCGTATACCCTATTAACATCGTATCTGTTGCCGGGGGCGGAGGTCGTGGCCAAAAAATGGTCGAAAATGAAGCTCAGTTAAGAGCGTGTTTTCCCGAAGTGAGAGCCCAAGCACAGTCTTTATTTGGAAACCCCGATGTTTTTTTGAAGAAATTTCTTATAGATACTCCCGAAAGACCCTTGCAACATATTGAAGTACAAATTCTGATGGATAAAGAGGGAAATGCGCTTGACCTTGGTCCATATAATTATAAACTCACCCGAAATTGCACTTTACAAGATAATGGTCAAAAAATTGCCGAAGAAGGGCCTGCTGATCCTGCCCAAAAAGAAATATGGAATAGGATGGTTGCAGATTCCATTCGACTTGCGAAATTGGGGGGATACACAGGTGCTGCCACTGTTGAGTTTCTTTTTGATCAAGCCACAGGAAACTATTACTTTTTAGAGGTAAATACACGCCTTCAAGTAGAAAATGGGGTGACAGCACAGGTGACAGGCATTGATATTCCTGCTGCCCAATACAAAATTGCGATGGGTCAAACGATAGCTCACATTTTTCCGCCTCATATAGGCGAAGGACCCGACAGGTTTGCAGCTCAGGTGCGTATCAACGGAAAAAGGGTCAAAAAGAGGGGCGAAGCTGTGGGAACTGTTCCAAATCCACAAGAAAGATTTCCACTTGTTATACCCCCTAGACACGTCACCGTAGTCGGCGCCCCAACAGGGGTTCCTCAGGCTTTCGACTCTACCGTAGCACTTGTGATTGCAGCGGGCGATTCAAGAGATAGCGCCCTTGATCAACTGACCACCTCCTTAACAGAAGGCTATTTCCCTGGCACCAGTGTGGATCTTGCCATAGCCGCGATAGAAGATGGTCGATTCAGAGCGGGTACTCACGGAGTGGGCGCATTAAACAGATGGATGCAAGAGCCCTCTTTTCAAGAAACAATTCAAGAACCTCGCAATCGATGGGATCAAGCCTATAAACTGGCTAAATATGCTGCTGACGTAACCGTAAACGGCCCCCCACCTTCTTTAGGAGTCGTCAATCCGCTACCGGCATGTATCCCAAGACTTCCACAGCCCGATCTTTCATCTCTGAAGGGTATCGCACCTCAAAAATCTTACGGACAAACCTGGACAGAGGGAGGGGCATCCGCTGTTGTCGCAAGATGGAAACAAGAGGCAAAAGAAGGAAAAATTCATCTTCAAGACAACTCTTTAAGAGACGGCCCCCAAACTACCCAAGCCAATCGCGTTGTCCATTCAGATACGATGATGGCTACAGAATTTTTAAATGCCATTGCACACACCACAGCTGCCCCTGCAGCCGTAGAGGTTGGAGGTGGCGCCAATACCCATGTTCAGTTGAGATTCCTTAGAGAAGATCCCTTTGGAAATACAAAAGATCTTCAAGAAGCAATGACCCATGTGATTACATCTGCCCTTATGAGGGCAGCGAGTACCGTTGCCTATGGAGATACCTCACCCGATTTAACAACGGTCGATGAAGTCTATATGAGGATGGTAAAAGAAGGTGGCATCAGAAAGCTCAGAATTTTTCACGCCTTTAACGATGTTTCACGCATTGGCGAAACCGAGTTAAGACAATTGGAACAAGCCGTTTGTGCAGGGGCAAAAACGGGTGCCATTCTGGAACTGTGCGCGGTTTTTCATCCTGACCACACAACACAAGACTATGTCCATATTTTTCAAAGGCTGCACGCTGCAGCAACGTTGCACGGGGCACAGGATCGGGTTATGTTTTGCATCAAAGATGCCCAAGGAAGAATTGGCACAGACAATTATGGCCCCCTTGAAGAGGTAGTCGCTGGGGTAGCCAGTGCCATTGGAAAACCCCCTGAAAACGTTTTGTTCAGTCTACATACACATAATAGTCGTCAAACATCTGCGGAAGTCTATCGTCACTTGGCAGAGAAAGGGTTCTCCTTTTTTGATTTTTGCCGAGACCCTCGGGTAGCCAATGGAACACAGCCCGGCTTGGGTCAAGTAGTGGGTACTTTGCGCCAAGAGGGGCGAACCCTTCCCGATTTGGGGGCTTGGGGAGGGCTCAACGCCTATGACGAGGCTATGATGGCCCGATATGCACCCTTTATGCCCAAGGATAGCCTGACTCCTCATTTGGCCGCTGTGGTGGGGCTTCCCCCGGGCATGATGTCGAATGTTTTTGTCCAGTACGAAGCTGTCATAAAAGACCGGATTCCAGACCCAGGAATAAGAAAAGAAAAATTCCAGTGGTTCTTGGCTCTTTATAAAATTGTATTGGATGACTTATTTCATGTAACAGGGGTGACCCCAGCCTCAAAAGACGCTGGAGAAGTGGCTTTGGCACTCTTGCTAAAAGACCCTTATTATTTATCCACCACAGACTCTCCGCTTGCAACCCTCAATCGGCTAGATTCGGACCCTCTATTTAGAGCAGAATTTAGAGATCGCGTCCTTACATGCATGGTAAACGATGTGCTCAACAGCCCCCCGGCGTCATTACTCGCCATGGGGAAAGGGCACAAAGGCCGCCCCCCGTTCCACTATCATCCGACATTACAAGCCGCATTTTCTGCCAGAGGATTAGTGCCCGAGACTGTGATCCCCCTAGCCCCAGAAGAAGGGCCTGCACGGTTTGAAGCAACATTAAGAAGAGACATGGATTTATTAAGAACGGAATTTTTAAGAAGAATAGACCCAAGCCTCTGCGTGCTAGGGCACGTTTTTTCCCCTAAAGAAATACGTGATTATTACGCACATCAGGATGAATTTGGGGTTATTCCCCCTGGCCTTGAGACTTCTCTTTTTGGAATTCCAGTGGGAACTGAAAGAGAATATTCATGGGCAGGAAGAACACTTGTTATAAAAACGCTTTCTGTAGGACCCATCGATGCAACAGGGCATCGATTAGTACTGATGGAAATTGACGGTCACCCATGTAGCCAACGGGTTAAAGATAGAAGGGTCTCTTCAACTCAACCAGCGTCTCTAAAGGGCTCTGTAAGAATTCTAGACACTCCAACAGAGCACGAAGAAACAACGCCTATGCCAGGACAACTGATTACACTCCATGTCAAATCTGGCGATACCGTCAAAGCAGGTCAAATTCTTGGGATACTAGAAGCCATGAAAATGCAAACGCCCTTGATAGCGAGAAGAGACGGGGTTGTTACTCTTGCTGAAGGAATTAAAGTGCATCAAGATCTTCCCGCTAAGGCATTGGTCTGTACAGTCCATTAGTTCTCCCATTGCAAAAACCACACTTTTTCCTTATGTTTAGGGTATGTCCAAAAATACCCTTTACGATAAAGTGTGGGATTCCCACAAAGTTACGACCCTGCCTAATGGGCAGGATCAGCTTTTCATAGGCCTTCACCTTATTCACGAGGTGACAACCCCCCAAGCGTTTGCCTCTCTAAAAGAACGGGGTGCCCGTATGGCCTTTCCTCATCGCACATTTGCGACCATTGACCATATTATCCCCACTTTAAGTCAGCAACGGCCCTTCCAGGATAACCAAGCCGAGCTCATGACCGAGGCATTAGAAAACAATGTGAAGCAATTTGGCATTCCATTTTTTGATACGTCTACGAACAAACAAGGCATTGTCCACGTCATTGGTCCCGAATTAGGCCTCACTCAACCGGGAATGACCATTGCCTGTGGAGACAGCCATACCAGCACTCACGGGGCCTTCGGTTCTCTGGCCTTCGGAATTGGCACCACAGAAGTGGGCCAGGTATTAGAAACTCAGTCGCTAGCTCTCAATCGCCTGAAAGTGCGCCGCATTCAATTTAATGGCCTTTTAGCGCCCGGGACCTATGCGAAGGATGTGATTTTAAAAATTATTCACATATTGGGTGTTAAAGGTGGCATTGGCTTTGCCTATGAATTTGGCGGTGACGTTTTCGACGCCATGTCTATGGAAGAACGCATGACCGTTTGCAACATGAGCATCGAGGGTGGGGCCAGAATTGGCTATATAAACCCCGATGACATCACATTTAATTATCTTAAAGACAAAGAATATGCCCCAAAGGGAGAGGCGTTTAAAGTGGCTGTAAAGCATTGGAAATCGCTCGCTTCAGGTTTAGATGCACGCTATGACGATGGGCTTACTTTGCACACCCAAGATCTACAACCCATGGTGACTTGGGGGGTGAATCCGGGGCAGTCGGTGGGTGTGACGCAGATGTTGCCTGAGTTAGACTCCTTTTCAAAGGAAGATAAAAAAACAGCCGAAGAGGCCTATGCCTATATGAAATTCAATCCTGGGATGTCCCTGGTTGGACACCCCATTGACGTGGTGTTTATTGGGTCTTGCACCAATTCGCGTCTTTCTGACCTTCGTGAGGCCGCCACCGTGATGGCGAAAGGCAAGGTAGCCCCACACGTCAAAGCTATTGTCGTTCCAGGTTCCCAACAGATCAAAAAACAAGCGGAAGCGGAAGGCCTTGCCGATATTTTCAAAGCAGCGGGGGCCGAGTGGCGTGAAGCCGGATGCTCGATGTGTTTGGCCATGAACCCCGACAAACTGATAGGCGACCAATTGTGTGCCTCGACCAGCAACCGAAATTTCATGGGCCGGCAAGGAAGTCCCACAGGCAGAACCCTTTTAATGAGTCCCGCTATGGCTGCGTTTGCTGCGATTCAAGGCGAAATAGGGGATGTGCGCGAGGTAATCGGATGAGTACCACTTTAAAACGACATTTTTTTTCAGGAACAGCGGTCCCAATTGAGGGGGATGACCTTGACACAGACCGTATTATTCCTGCCCGTTTTTTAAAGGAAATTACCTTTGAAAACATGGGAAACTATCTTTTTCATGATGTGCGCTTTGACAGTCAAGGCAAGCCTGGAACTCATCCCCTCAACGACCCCGCATTTAAGGATGCCTCTTTGATGGTGGTGGGAAACAATTTTGGGTGCGGGTCTTCTCGTGAACACGCCCCACAAGCGATTATGCGTTATGGTATTCAGGCGATTATTGGTGAATCATTCGCCGAAATTTTTGCGGGAAACTGCAAAGCCATTGGGATGCCTGCGGTAAGTGCGACACCCCATGATATTCGATTATTATACCAGTACATTTATGACAACCCTCGCAAAAAGATTGACCTCAATCTTACCACTAAAACCGTGCATTTTGGCGATCACACAATAGCAATAGACCTTCCCGAATCTAGGCGTTCGGTTTTTTTGGAAGGCACCTGGAATGCCTTGGAACTGCTTAAATCGAATGAAAAGCGTGTTCAAGAAACAGCAAAAAAGCTGCCTTATATGACAGGGTTTGCATGATTTTCAAATTGCTTTTAGTGATTTTAGTTAGAACCTGCACCGATATTTCATTTAAAATGGCTGTCTATCGGCTTCATTTTGACTCGGTCTCGACCTTGGCTGCTAACATGAAAAAAATGATCGCAAGCCCTTACCTGTGGCTGGGTGGTTTTTTTGGCATTGCCAATATGCTGGCTTGGTCGTTTAGCCTCCAAGAAATTGACCTAAGCTATGCCTATCCCTTCTTGAGCATTAGCTATGTGACTATTATTTTATCGGGAAAATTCTTATTCCATGAAAATTTGGATAAGAATAAAATGATTGGCATCGGGTTTATTAGCCTGGGCGCCGTGATTTTATTTTTAGGATAGTGCTTTTTATGAAAAAAATTCTCATTTTTATTATGATCCCTGTTTTTTTAACCACCGTGGGTGAATTTATTCTGAAGTTCAACATCAATCATTTAGACGCCTCCCCTAAACCTCATCCACACATTCAACATGTCATTGATTCTATCCCTTTTGTATCGACCCCGATGAGTGAGAAACTAACCGACGCCATGATGTATTTGACAACGGTGGCCTTTCATCCCGGCATTGTGTTGGCAATAGCCTGCATTGTTATTGGGGGCGTATTATGGGTATTGGCGATGTCTAAGTTCGAGTTGTCTTTTTTATATCCCTTTTTAAGTATTAACTATCTGGCCATTGTGATAGGATCGCAGTTTATTTTGGGTGAATCGGTCAGCATATATCGATATGTGTCGATAGTGTTAATTATCATTGGGCTATTTTTTATTTCAAAAAGCCCCTATTCAGACAGCCAATAAAGGAATTTTTATGATTGCACAACGCGCATCTGATGTTGCAGACAGTATTACAATGGCCATTTCAGCCACTGCTCAGAAAATGAAAAAAGAAGGCAAGCCTGTCTTTAGTTTTGGAGCCGGAGAACCCGACTTTGATACCCCCGAAGATATCAAACAAGCCGGCATAGCGGCCATTCAGGCAGGTAAAACAAAATACACGGCAGCAACCGGCATTATCGAACTCAAACAAGCTGTTATAGACAAACTTAAACGCGACAACGGGTTGGACTATTCTACTGCTCAAATTGTTATTTCCTGCGGGGCCAAACACTCGATTTTTAACCTGGTAATGTCGATTATTGATCCGGGCGATGAGGTTATTATTCCCAGTCCTTACTGGGTAAGTTACCCCGATCAAGTGAACCTTTGCGGGGGCATTCCTGTATTTATTGAAACCACACAAGCTACGGCATTTAAAATTACCCCCGCTCAGTTACGGGCTGCCATTACTTCTAAAACAAAACTATTTATTCTTAACTCTCCTTCAAATCCGACGGGATCTGTTTACTCTGAGGGCGAATTGCGTGCACTGGCCGAGGTGCTTGTTGAAAAAAATATACTGGTCATGTCCGACGAAATTTATGAAAAGCTTATTTATGGCCAGCATGCTCATGTTAGCATTGCTTCTTTTTCACAGGCGATTAAAGACCTTACAATTGTGGTCAACGGGGTTGCAAAAGCCTATTCTATGACAGGATGGCGCATCGGATATGCGGCAGCACCCTTAGCTATAGCCAAAGCGATGGGGACTATTCAAAGTCACTCTACCTCAAACCCGACAACCCCTGCCCAATGGGCCAGTGTCGTAGCGTTAAATGGCAATGGCGTGAGCGTGGAAACCATGCGTATAGAATTTGAAAAGCGTAAAAAAGTCATGGTCAGCCTGTTAAATGCTATTCCCGGCGTAAAATGTTTAGATCCAGAAGGGGCTTTTTATACCTTTCCTGATATTTCGTCTTTCTTTGGGAAGACAACTCCGCAAGGAACCCTTATCCAGAACTCGGCCCAATTTTGCCAAGCCTTATTAGACGAGGCCTATGTCGCCTGCATTCCCGGATCGGGCTTTGGGGCAGAAGGGTTCATTCGACTGTCCTACGCAACCTCAATGTCCGATATTAAGGAAGGCCTAGACAAGCTTAAACTGTGGCTGGAATCGCTGAACTAATGGCCAAATCATCGACGCCTCCCAGTTTAGCTCTGCTTCAAATCGTGATTGAGGAATTAGAAAACATTCTTCCTGTCCTCATTCCTTTTTCAGAATTAACAGAAATGATTAAAGAAAGCCGAAAACTAGACTCTTTGGATGAAAACCCTCGTTTTTCAAAAACCCCCATGGTTATTCGATATGTCCAAGTACTTTTACTCGCAGCACTCACCTTGCATGAAGGCATTCTTGTCCCCAGTTTAAATCAGGTCTCTCGAAAAGAGGATCATGTCAATTTAACTTGGGAAGGTGGCATTCGAGATCGGTTCGTACTCGGCATTTATGACACCTCCTTTAAAAATTTTGTGCGGATGTTTAGAAAAAAAGTCCTCAATCTGGCGGGTCGTGGCTCAGAGGTCTCTTATGCCGTATTAGAGCAAACAGTGTCGTTTATTGAACGAGAAATGGGGATATTAAATCTCTGCCGTGCCAAACTCAGCATGCTCAGCGCCGGCAAAGACAAGGCGCTTTCCGTCATCCAAGACGATTTCAACAGCGATATGCTTTTTATTTTAATGTCCAGTCTTCCTACCGAAGTGCTCAACACCCTTTATCTCTATTTAAACCAGTTTTTTCCCTCTGATCTGGTGGTACGCATTCCGCATCCTGTTCAGGTAGGGTCTTTACTTCAAACACCTACCCAAGACGAGCACTATCTTATGGAAAAAACACGCCTCTATTATTTTTTATATCTATCCAATGATCAACCCATTATCCAACACATTACACGCGCAAAAACCCGAGAGTTTTTACAACAGCTTGTCCAAAGTGATGCTATTTATAACGTCATGTCGAACCAACTTCAGGCTATTATTCAAAACCAAATGGACCCTCGGCTAGGGGTATATGCCATTCTGGTAAACCATTTTCGCAAGTAACGAACGCCTACACCCGTTCATCTTCAGGCAAAAAGCCATGGGCTTGCAGTTTCCATAAGGTTTGGTAATGGCCTTCTTGGGCGAGGAGAACTTCGTGTGTGCCGTCTTGAACCAGTTTTCCTTTGTCGAAGACGAGAAGCCTGTCCATTTGGGCGAGTGTCGAGAGTCTGTGGGCAATGACGATGGTGGTGCGGTTTTGCATAAGGGTGTTTAGGCTGGTTTGAATTTGGGCTTCGGTGACAGAGTCTAGGGCTGAAGTGGCTTCATCTAAGATTAATAGAGGGGCATTTTTGAGGATGGCTCTGGCGATGGCAATCCGTTGGCGTTGGCCGCCTGAGAGCTTGATGCCTCGCTCGCCTACTAGGGCCTTATACCCTTGCGGAATATGCTGAATAAATTCGTGACAATGGGCTTGTTTAGCGGCTTCAATAACGTCTTCATCGGTAGCCTCCAGTCGTCCATAGCGAATGTTGTCCATGAGGCTGCGATGGAAGAGTGCTGTGTCTTGGGGAATCATCGCAATAGACTCATGGAGCGAGTTTTGAGTGACGAGGGAAATATCTTGCTGATCGATTAAAATTGTTCCTGATTCTAGCTCAAAAAAGCGTAGAATTAAGTTCACAAAAGTCGTTTTCCCAGAACCTGAAAAACCCACCAAACCCACCTTCGACCCACCATGAAGCGCGAGGGTGAGACGGTCAAAAACAGGGTCGTTGTTATATCGAAAGGTGACCGAGTCGAATTGAATGCTTCCTTGAGTAGGTTTTAAAGCATGTGCGCCTGGGGAATCGTGAATTTGATGGTCTTGCGTCACAATACTGAGAGCTTGTTTACAGGTCCCAATTTCTTGGGCAAAACGCACAAATTGGTTGGTGACTTGCCATAGCATGTCGATAATGCGACCAATCAAAGTAAAAACAAGTACAAAATCACCGGCTGTCACTAGGGCATTTGATCTCGCCCAAATTAACCCCCAAATCATACTCCCTACCATTGTGGTAATACTCAGCATCAACACTGAACGGGCTAAGATGAGTTGGAACTGAATTTTTCGATCTTTGATTACGACGTCTTCTGTAAAGTGCAATA
>JAHFDB010000062.1 GCA_023249195.1 bacterium
TTGCTCTCTCAATCTGATTTAGCTAATATTGAATCCCTGTTGAACTCTCGTCCCAAAAAGTGTCTCAACTTTAAATCGCCTTTTGAAGCCTATGTTGCACTTGCTGCTTGAATGTGGGTTGTCAAAAACTTTAGGAAAATTTATGATAGAAACAGTGGAAGATGTTTCAATAAACAAATCTCTGGAGATAAACCAATGAGTAATGTAAAGCCTCTAACAGAAGGAAGTGTAAAAGGAATTACAAAACAAAATACAAATAGTCGCCCTTCGCCTCCGCCTCCCCCTCCAGCACCGCGTCCCTCAAAATAAATAAAGCGTGTATCAAGTTACTCTCCAGTCAGCAGAAAAAGATCCTGACACCCTCGCCGAAATCTATCTTGCGCTAGGAGCCATGAGTGTCTGTGTGCAAGACAATTCCCTATGCATTCTAGCCTCAAAGGCAAGCTGGTTTAAACAGGTCGGCCTCACGCAAAAACCAACTCGACTCAAAAAATCAGACTGGGAATATCAGCATGAACTCTGCACAGACACTCAAACCCTCATTCCTGGCGTTTTAATCCAATCCGCCCATACAAAGACCCACTCCAAACAAAACGCCCTTGAGACCATTATTTTAGACCTTCGGGGGGCTTTTGGAGACGGAGCCCATCCCACAACCCGGCTTTGTGCCCATTTTCTTTCTGAGATTGTCACACAAGAGAACCCTCAATCCCTCATCGATATTGGCACAGGAACAGGCGTCCTGGCCATTTTAGCCTCAAAATATAGCATTCCAACGGTCCATGCTTTCGACTACGATCCCATTTCTGTCACACGTACCAAACGAAACATTCGACTTAACAAAACCCCCATAGATGTGTGGCAGGGAGATATCCACTTAGAAAAATCCAAACAAAAATACGACATTGTGATCGCCAACCTTCAAACCCATCTTATTGAAAGCAACTTAACTCAGCTTAAACAGTATCTAAATCCGCAAGGATGTCTCATCGTGAGTGGTGTTTCTATCCAATGGAAAAATGAAATGGAATTGAGATTTCAAAAAGAAAACCTTATGCTTATAGAATCCAGAATCCAAAAAGACTGGTGTGGATTTATCTTAAAAGCTCAAGGACACCCTCAATGAACTCAAAACTTAGCAGAATTATCCGCAGAAAGTCTGTGATTTATCCACTCCCTGAAAGAAACCCTGTCGTCCACGCATTTTGAAAATTAAACCCACCCGTCACACCATCGATATCCAATAGCTCTCCAATAATATAAAGCCCCGGACACACTTTACTTTCCATTGTCTTGAAATTCACTTCTTTCAAAGATACCCCGCCGCAGGTGACAAATTCTTCTTTAAATGTCCCCTTTCCTGCTATAGCAAAAACACCTTCAGAAAGTTCCTGAACAAGCCTATCGATTTGTTTAGAGTTTATCTGCTTCCAAAGAGTTTGGGCTGAAACCTTGGTCTTCTCAATCAAATAAGCCCATAATCGGGTTGGAATTTCAAAAAAAGGAGACTGTGACCCCACCCCCTTTTTAGGATGGTTACCTTGAAACTCAGCCACTCGCTCTTTCAATACGTCTATGTCCACATGAGGCAACCAATTCACATACAATGCCGTTCGGTATCCCGCTTCAAAAAGAGACCTTGCGTTCCAGGCCGACAACTTAATAATACCCGGCCCACTCATGCCCCAATGGGTCATCAAAACAGGGCCTTTTTGTCCCTTCTTTTTTTCACCCGCAATCCATACCTGTGCAAAGTCCACCGCCAAGCCACTCAAAGCATGCAAAGCTGGGTCGTCTACTCTGAAAGTAAACAAAGAAGGTACGGGCGCTTCAATCGTATGCCCAAACTGTTTTGCCCAAACATAGCCCTGCGGATTACTCCCCGTTGCCAATACCAATTTTTGACACATCAAAACTTGTCCATCTGCTAAAGAAAGACAAAAGTTAGGGTCTTTTTTAAGAATATCCGTCACCTGGGCGTGTGTCCAAATTTTAATTCCCAGCCCGGTTGCCACCCTTACTAAGCAATCTATAATCTCTTGCGACTGATCCGACACAGGAAAGACTCGGTTATCAGATTCGATTTTAAGGGCCACCCCGTGTGCTTCAAACCAAGCAATCGTGTCTTTCGATTGAAACACATGATAAGGCCCCAACAATTCCCTACCCCCACGAGGATAATTTTCAGACAAAAGCTTAGGCTCAAAACACGCATGGGTGACGTTACAACGCCCGCCTCCAGAAATTTTAACTTTCGACAGTACCTGTCCACTTTTTTCAATCATAACAACCGTGCTATTCGGATTATTTTTCTTGTTATGAATGGCTGAAAAAAAGCCTGCGGCTCCCCCACCTAGAATCACTATTTTAGAATCAAAGTCTTTCATGTGTGAATCACTCTTTACGGAACAATGAGCCGAAGTTTAGGAAAGTAATAGGCATAACGATGCGTATCACGAGTCAGTAATGGAATGCCTAAAATGGAGGCATGAGCCCCAATCAAAAAATCAGGAAGGGGCCTCGACTTAGCACCCCCTTGTGATTTATAAAGTAAAAACACTTTTTCCGCCAAAAATGCAGCTTCATAAGGCAAGGGTAAACGGTGAAATAATTTTGTGGATGCTTGAAGACTTTCAATACGATCAAACCCTGCAGACAATTCACCAAAAATAATAGGATTGATACTCAGCACATAATTTGAATTTTCATCCAACAAGGCCTTCGAAACCTCACACCAAACAGGATTTTTTGTTAAAAGATCCAAAATAATATTGGTGTCGACAAGAGCAAATACAGACACTTATTCTCCGCGTGTCAAAGCCATAATTGCTTCAGTAGACAATCCTGTTTCAGCCTTCCCAACAATCTGATCAAATTTCGAACGGGTTCCCTTTTTACTCTTGGCTTTGGCTTTTCTCAAAATCACATGATTCCCTTGAGCAACAAACTCAACCTCGGTATGAGGCAAGAGCCCGAACTGCTTCCGAATATCGTTAGGGATAGTCACCTGTCCTTTTTGTGTAATCATCATAAAGAGATCTCCTTACCCACAAAGTATTACCACACAAGTAATACTTTATTCCCACTCTTTATGGATGTCAATTCAGATTCAAGCAGCCCGTCTATTCTTCGTCCGTAATCTCAGATAAAAGTTTCAAAACCTTATCTAGTTTGGTATTAATCAAATCCAATTGCTTTGAAATGCCATCGTTATTTCGAGGGGCTTGTTCTTGACGATCAGACCGATCAAATCGATCGCGATCGGCATAGCGCATAGATTCTCCGCCAAAGCGATTAGAAGGCGACTGATCTCCTTTTTTAAAGCAGTTATTACACAAAACAGGCTTTGTCCCGCGTGGTTTAAAAGGCACTTCGCAAGGGGCATTACAAGCACTACAAGTCGCTTTGTGCATTTGGCCACGCTCTGGTCGTGAAGAACCAAACTCTCGATCTGGTTGCTCAAATCTTTCTGAACGATCTGAAAATGAGCTACCTCCGGGTCTTTTAGCTTGTCTGAAGGGTTTCATAAATAGGGTTTCCTTTGTAAAAAATTAAGTTTAACTGAGTCTAGAACCTTCTGGGTAGAAACACAAATAGTTATTTAGTCCCCTCTCAAACAAGTTTACAAAACACCTCTCTCGTGAATATACTTACAATGCGTTCATTTTTATTCTAAGTAAACGATTATGAATACTATTGACAAGGAGATCACCGATGTCCAAAACCATTACCTTGCGACTTGCTGAAAATGAATATGAACTTTTCAAAGGGGCTGCGGTCTCTGAAAATCGTGCTATTGCTAATTTAATTGTCACAAAAGCCAAAGAAAAAATTGAAGAAGAAGGCTTCACAGACGCCATTGAAACCGAAGAAATCAGGCTCAACATTCTTCTAAAAAAACGACTTAAAACAGGTAGTCTTCAGGCAAAAAAACGAGAAGGAAAAATCGTTGCCTAAATATCAAATTTTTGAAACCACCCAATTTTCAAAAGATCTTGCAAAACTAGCTCCGAATACAGAACGTCTCCATAAAAAGCTTCAGACTTTCAGCTATCCTCAACTCAAAGAAAATCCGCATTTTGGAAACAATATCAAAAAACTAAAAGGATACCAGCCTGACACCTGGAGATACCGAATAGGTAATTATCGATTTTTCTACGAAATCGACGAAATCGATAAACTTGTTTTAATGACAGTCGCAGAGAACAGAAAAAAGGCTTTCTAAAGTTACAAACCAAAGTTCACAGTCTCAAAGGCCTTATGCTACTCTAATCCTATGGCCAAACTCAAGCTCGATCTCCACGATATCTTTAATAAAGGCCATAAAATTGAAGCCTCGCTCAATCGCATTATTCAAGACGCCGTTGAGAAAAAAATTGAGCTTGTAGAAATTATTCCCGGCAAGGGCTCGGGCCAACTCAAAAAATCTGTCTTACGTTTTCTCAATCAACCTGAAATCAAAAAATTGTACCACCGACTAGAAAAAGACGATAAAAACTTTGGTCGGATTTTTGTGCATTTTAAGTTTTGAAAAGCTATTTAGAGTTCGCCATTGTTTTGAGATAAAGCTTTTCTACTTTTTCCCTTGCCCATGGCGTCGTCCTCAAAAACTTCAAGCTTGATTTTATACTAGGATCCTCATTAAAACACTTGATGCGGATCCATAATCCCAGTTTTTCCCAACCATATTTTTTGACAAGGTCGGTTAGAATTTTTTCTAAAGTAATGCCATGAAGTGGGTTGTTAGGTTGCCTGTTTTCCATTCAAAACAGTCTACTATAGTGTCTCCCTTGGGAACAGAAAAATTCAGGTTATAATAAAGACTGTCTCAAAATGTATTTAAGAAAGGAAATAATTAGCATGAATAAAAAAGTGGTTTTAGGAGCCAGGGTTTTACTGGGTTTGTTATTTTTAGTCTTCGGAGCCAATGGTTTGATGATGGTACTGACTGGATCAGGGTTCATCCCCATGCCTCCTCCGTCCCCGGCTGACATGGCCGTTATGGGAGGAATTTTTAGTCTTAAATATCTCTTGCCCCTGGTCAAAGCACTTGAAATTATCTCAGGGATTTTGCTGCTTTGTGGCTGCTACATAAACCTAGCGCTCGTGTTGCTGGCCCCTATTGTGGTCAATATTCTCTGTGTACACCTCTTTTTGATTCCTTCCGGATTGCCTATGGGACTGTTTATTGTGGCGCTTCTGCTCATTCTTTTTGCCGATCGATGGGATTCCTTCAAAGGTCTTCTAGACAAGTAAACACCCCTCGTGGATTTAGAAGTTCTCAGACATCACGTTGAGTCTATAAGGTGGGAGCCTCAGGGCTCCCAAAGACTCGGCCCCAGTTTTCTAACAAAGAATCCTGTAAAATCTAAATGAAACCCCACCTTAAATACACCCCAGACGGCACATTAATACAACACAAAGGGTCTCTATCGAATACGAATATCCTCCTTGTTTTGGGTAGAAAAAACACGCAGAAAAGTGTCTGTTTTTTTAGTACGATAGTCACAGCTTTATCAAATATAGACACGACCGTTATTTGGTTCCCCACATCAAAAACACAGGCCACATTCAACTTTATCGATCCTATGGGAAAATATGCGAAATTCCCAAGAATAGTACGCTGGTTTATTATCCTCTATTTTTTACTCCAAGAAATAAAACAATGGCCTAGCATGTATTTAGCCGCTCATTATCAACATCCCCACACTTCAATATCAGAACACGCTCACTCTATTAAAATATTTATAGACAGCCTTAATTCTAAAGCTGAAATCTCAATTATAGCCCAATCATCCGGCGGAATTATCGCTTCCCAGGTGGCCAATCAAATCAAAATAAAGAAAATCATCTGTCTAGGATACCCCTTTAGACATCCCAACACCCCTCCTGAAAAATACAGGACACAACACCTAGCCCACGTAAAGACACCCTTTTTAATTCTCCAAGGGAACAATGACCCCTATGGGAACAGAGCCCTTGCCTTAAAAAGCTATAGATTATCTTCTTCCATCTGTATCGCACCGATTGATACCGATCATGATTTTCTTTTATCTCCAGAAATTACAAAAAAAACCATAAAAAAAATTATTGAATTTCATCAAACATGATCGCCATGCGAATCGATAGGCATCTCTCTGAAAAAAATGCTAAAGTAAGCCATACTCAATTGCGTTAGAATAGGAGCTAAAATGAACCTCAAAAAACTCAAAATAGCCGAAGCCGACTTTTTCAATCGCTATCCCGGTGGCTTTCAAAATCCAGACATAATGGCTATTGGAAAAAAACATAAAATGGACGCCATGACGGCCTTTGCTCAAGAATCCTTTACTAAGGCGGCATTCAAAAATTCTCAAAAGCTTTTAGACAACTGGATCAAATTAATCTCACGCTCATCTATGATCTCTCTGTTTGAAAAGCCCAAATTTCGTGACTACGCTTATTCTCTTTCTGAAATGGACAGAAAGACGCTCGTAGAAGGACTCAAGCAATGGCTTCATGGAAACGCACAAAAAGGGTTTGAACAAATATCTAAAATCCTTCAAGAAGCTCAATTGGCCAAATGGTCACTCATCACCGCCTGCCCAGCCTACTTCAATCCAACACATGACGTCTTTATCAAGCCTACTACAGCAAAAGGAGTCCTCAGTCACTTTGAAGTAACCACGATCATCTACCACTCCACACCTACATGGGCATTTTATGAAGCGTATAAAGACCTTATTATCCACATGAAAACGCATGTATCTCCTGAGCTTTCGCCCTCTAATGCCGCCTTTTCAGGATTTTTGATGATGAGTTTACCACAAGAAAAATCCCTGACTTGAACGAATTTGCATTTCCCCTTAAACTATCATTAGTTTCTTACTGGGGTGTCGCCAAGTGGCAAGGCAGCGGTTTTTGGTACCGCCATTCGGTGGTTCGAATCCATCCACCCCAGCCATCTCCAAATTTTCCATTTTTATAGCTAAAAAATAGGTTCTAGAGCAAGATTGTAAAGTCTCTCGGTTTATTGTTTACCCAGGAGCTTTAATTCGAAATAGTATATGTGGAGCTAAGGGATCTGTCTTTTTTAATTTAGGATGAAGAAAGTCATCGTTTGGGTTTCGAATAAGCCCACACTTCTCCATCACCCGCATTGAAGCTTTATTCTGCTGAGTTGTGAAAGATACAATCTCTCTTAGTCCAATTTCTGTGAAGCCCCAATCTATAATTACTGAGGCTGCTTCTGTAGCATAGCCCTGATTCCAGTGCTCTTTAGCAAGGCGCCAACTAATCTCCACCGCAGGAACAAAATGCGCATCAAATCCAACTTTATGTAGCCCAACAAAACCGATAAACTTACCCCTATTTTTTAGTACACAAGCAAACAAGCAATAACCTTCCTGTCTATAGGTTTCTTGCTCGTTTCTGATCATTTTCATTGTATCCTGCTTATCAACAGTGCTTGGAAAATACCTCA
>JAHFDB010000017.1 GCA_023249195.1 bacterium
CAAGGCCCCCAGGGATATACCCTGTTGCAATTGGCCGCACAAAATGGTCACCACGCTATTATTGAAGCATTATTGAATCCAGCTGTGATTAGAGAGTTAAGCCCTGAATTGGTCTTGACCTTATTGCAACAACAAGGCCCCCATGGATATACCCCGTTGCATGTGGCCGCACAAAATGGTCACCACGCTATTATTGAAGCATTATTGAATCTAGCTGTCGTTGGAGCGTTAGGCCCTCGAAGGGTCTTGACCTTATTTCAAGTACAAAACAGCATGGGGAACCCCCTGTTGCATCAAGTAGCAGAAACGGGTGACAGAGCTATTTTGAGCGTAATATTTAATCGAGATGTCTGTATAGCATTAGGACGTGACGTGTTCTTGAACTTATTGCAAGTAGAAGATAGGCAGGGAAGAACCCTGTTGCAGGCGGCAGTGCAAAATAGTCGCCGTGATGTTTTTCAAGCAGTGTTAGTGAATGATGGTATCGATCCTGTGGATAGGGCTGCTGTTGTTAGGCTACTAACCAACGCTATGGCTACAGCCTATAGGGTTGGAAATAGAGAGGATTGTCAATTTTTTATAACTCAAATTAGAGACTTAGCGCTTGCCCAGAGGATAAGCCAATGGGAGATGACGGATATCCTTGCTCAACTAGACTGGTCAAGTTGGTTTCAATCTTGGAGCCTAGCATTCTAAGACCATGGTCTTCTAGCCATAAATCGTTATAAAAAAAGTAATCTGTATGCTTCCGCGGCGGCGGCTAATGAGTATTTTTTGTTTATCAGCTCTTTTCCTGCTTTACCCCAGAGGTGACGTTTTTCAGGATCGTCTCTAAGGCTATTTATGGCCTTTATAAATCCATTGATGTTACCTGGCTCTATAACAGAGCCACAATGGTTCTCGGTTAAGATTAAAGCGATTTCAGAGGTCTCTGGCATTACTGCTACGATGGGAACCCCTGCGGCCATGAGCCCGAATGTTTTAGAGGGTACCGATAGACCTACTTGAGCGGGCAATAAAGACACTAACCCGATATCGGCCATTCCCATTAAATCGGGCAGTTCGTCACGCTTAACATAGCTATGAAATTGGCAATTTTTTAGATTTTTAGTGGCAGCATAGTGTTCACACCATTGTTTTTTTTGACCTTCTCCTACAAACACAAAAGACACATCTGCTAATATCTCGGCTGATTTTATAAACGTTTCCATGTCATGAAAACGACCCATATTGCCTGAATACAGAAGTACAAACGTGTCTTCCAACCCCCATTTTTTTCTAAAAATATTGGGTATGTGGGGTGCTTTTCTTAAGAGGTTATCATCGGTCCACATATGAATATGATGTAACTTTGGTAAGTCATTTTTACAAAGTTGTGCTTCAATCACAGTCTTCATGCACCTTCCTAGAACCACAATTGATCGAGAAGTGTGAAAACAGAACTGATTGAGGGTTCTCCACATCTTTGCAATGAGGCTATTTTTGTCAATGAGGCCACAGGCAATGGCTGTTTCAGGATAAACATCAAATATCACATAAATCATGGGACGTGCATAAAGTCGACTGATAAGGGCACAGACAATGCCTAAAAAAGGGGGATTGGTGAGTACTACCAGGGGTGTGCGTTTTTTATCCCACAACAAAGCCCAAAACATCGATAGGGTATAGGTGACTTGATTGATCACTCGCCCCACTAAGGACAGTTTTGAAAAGGTGGTTCCCCAAACGCGCCGAATATCGATTCCGTGGTAAGACAGTGTGTTTGGAATGCGTTGAGTTTGTTTCAAAACGGTTGCGGGTCCACAGAGCACGTCTAGCTGAACACCCATGTCTGATAACACCTCGGCAAGTTCAGTCAGTGTTTGGCCTGTGGACACCATTTCTGGGTAAAATAACTGACAACACAGGGTCGCCTTACTCATGGCTTAGAGTAATTCTGCTGCTAAGGCTGCTATCGGGGAACGCTCGCTTCTCGAAAGAAACATGTGTCCCGTTAAGGTGACATTTTTTAATCTTTCTGCCGCATAACTCAGTCCGTTTGAGTCGGCATCTAAATAAGGGTTATCAATTTGTTCTGGGTCACCTGTTAACACAATTTTGGTACCCGTTCCTACTCGGGATACAATGGTTTTGACTTCATGGGGGGTCAGATTTTGAGCTTCGTCAATAATGATATACTGGTTCGGAATGCTTCGGCCACGAATATAAGTTAAGGCTTCAATTTCCAAAATTCCAGCATCTAATAAATAGTCAATTTTGTCGCGATGTTTACTGTTTGAAGTCCGCTCCTCTTCCCTATCTTTTTGTAAAATAAAAGAGAGGTTATCAAATACAGGTTGCATCCAATAGTTTAGTTTTTGGTCTTTTGTTCCGGGCAAATAACCGATGTCTTTTCCCAAAGGCATAATGGGCCTTGCTACTAGCAGTTTGTCGTAGCGCGGCGATTTTCCCATGACACGCTGCAATCCGCAGGCCAAGGCCAAAAGGGTTTTTCCTGTTCCAGCTTGTCCTACTAAGGTCACAAAGGGAACCTCATCATTGAGTAACAAATCAAAGGCGAATTGCTGTTCGAGATTAACAGGCTTAATGCCCATTGCATCAAAGGGCCCCTTTACAGGAATAATGCCACCCTTCGCTACGCAGTATTTTCCAATTGCAGAGGCTTGTGTTCCGTCATTTGTTTTAAATAATATATATTCATTGTCATTTAAGCCCCCGGTGCGCGGTTTAAATAGCGATGTTTTATAGAAATCAGAGATGTCCTGGCTGGTGACCACATATTCTTGCCAACCTCTATATAGAGAACTGTATTCTACTTTTTGCTTTTCATAGTCTCTGGCTTTAATCCCTAACGATTCTGCCTTGATTCTGGCATTAACATCTTTAGAAATGAAAAATACTTCTCCAGGAAAAAGCATGTGTTGTTCTAATGCCACAGCTAAAATGCGATTGTCTTTAATCAAAGGATCTAATGGCAAATTTTCTACTTTAGGATGCACCACAATTTTGACTTTTCCTCCTGTTTTGAGCTTTGCGCCTTCGGTCAGGGCCCCCTTTTTGCTAATGGCATCCAATTCACGCAATACTTGACGGGCATTTTTACCTTTTTTGTCCGAAGAGGTTTTGAACGTATCGAGTTCTTCAATAACGGTAATGGGAATGACGATTAAATTTTCAGAAAACGAGTACAAAGCTCCAGGATTATGTAACAACACATTGGTATCAATGACAAAAATTTTATTAGGCATGGTATAAACTCAAACTCCTTTTGGAAATGTATGTTTACAGTATACACCTTCTAGGGTTTTATAAACGCCCCTCAACAGCATGGGAAAGGATGTTCTGCAGATGAACTTCCACAATGCGATTGGTGAGGTCGTGGTCGCTTTGAACTTGAACCCGAATGAAATTTTCAGTTAAACCTATCCAAACCCCTTTTTTCTTTTGCTCAAACAATACCTTTTGGGTGGTGCCTAGAGAGTGACTATAAAATACCTGACGTTTGCGTTCACTTAAAGCCCGTAAAATGGCGCTGCGTTTTGCAATGGTTGGGGGTGCGACTTGGCCTTCTAGTTTGTGGCTTCGGGCGAACTTTCTTTCGGAGTAGCTGAAAACGTGAAAATAAGCGAAAGGAAGCTCGCGCATGGTGGCTTCAGTTTCGTCAAAAAGGGTGTCCGTTTCTCCTGGAAAACCAACAATAACATCTGTGCCGATGGCGATGTTGGGAACCAGCCCATAGACATCCTCGAAAAACTGCTTATACTCAGTGAGTGTATATTTTCTGGCCATGGCTTTGAGGAGGGTGTCGCTGCCGCTTTGAATGGGCAGATGAAGATAGTTGCAAAGCACTTCTGAGTGGGCCATTTTTTTGATTAAATTCATTGGAATGGTAGTGGGCTCAATCGAGGAAATACGCAAGCGCTTGAGTTTTGGAAGTGTTTCTAAGGCGGTTACAACGTCTAGTAAACTTTTTTCTTGGTTTTCATAGGTACCAATATTAATGCCGGTTAAAATAAGTTCTTGGTGGCCTGCTTGAGTGAGATGGTGAGCTTCTGAAAGAATGTTATCAAAATCACGGCTTCGGGCAGGGCCACGGGCAAAGGGGATGACGCAGAATGAACAGTAGAAATCGCAGCCATCTTGAATTTTGAGGTTGGCGCGTGTGTGATGGGTATCGATGCCTACCTCTTGAATAGTGAAGGCCCCTTTTTCGATTTTAGGAACAGCAACAAGGGGTGCTGATTCGGCAGTGGTTTCGTTTACATAGGTGCTTAAATTCATTTTTAAGGCATTTCCGACGACCCATTGCACATTGGGTAGTTTTAGAAGTTGATCCTTTAAAATCTGTGCTTGGCAGCCCACTAGGGCGATTTTTGCCTTGGGGTTGAGTCGATTGATTTTATTGACGAGGCGCCGGGTGTCAGTGTCGCCGTTTTCTGTAACGGTACATGTGTTGACGACTACCACATCGGCAGGAACCGAGAAGTCGACAATGACATAGCCCTGTGCCTCGAAATTGCGTTCCAATAAAGCGGTTTCAGCCTGGTTCAGGCGACACCCTTGATTATAGAAGGAAACGGTGTTTTTTCTTGTCATCTTTGATGCGGTGACTAGCTTTCTTTTACCAATTTATTTTGCTTGATCCAAGGCATTAATTCTCGCAGTTTTGCACCTGTAATTTCTAAAGAGTGTGCCGCACTATTTTGACGCCATTTTTTCAGTTGGGCAGCCCCATTTTTGCTATCTGCGACAAATTCTTGGGTAAACTCGCCTGACTGAATGCGTTTTAGGACCTGCTTCATGGTTTCTTTTGTTTGAGCGGTAATAATTTCTGGCCCAGTACGATAGTCGCCATATTCGGCTGTATTTGAAATGGAATAGCGCATATTGGCCATGCCGCCTTCGTAGATCAAATCTACGATCAATTTCATTTCGTGTAAACATTCAAAATAGGCCATTTCTGGGGGATATCCGGCTTCGACCAAGGTTTCAAATCCTGCTTGCATGAGGGCGGTTACGCCTCCGCATAGTACCGCTTGTTCCCCAAATAAATCGGTTTCGCACTCGTCTTTAAAGGTGGTTTCAATAATCCCTGACCGGCCACCGCCTACGCCCGAAGCCCATGCAAGTGCTAGATCTTTGGCAAGTCCGGTTGCGTTTTGTGACACGGCAATTAAACAAGGAACCCCTGCACCTTTGAGGTATTCACTTCGGACCGTATGTCCAGGCCCTTTTGGGGCGGCCATGAACACATCTAGATCAGCTCTGGGTTCAATCAATTTGAAATGAATATTGAGTCCGTGTGCAAAGGCAAGCGCGGCCCCGGGTTTGATATTGTTTTGAATAGACTGATAGACGTTGGCTTGAAATTCATCGGGAACCAACAGCATGACAATGTCTGCATTTTTAACTGCTTCTTCTGGAATGGCTACTTCAAAACCAGCTTGAATGGCACGCTGGGTGCTTTTCGAGTCTTTTGCAAGCCCAATGACACAGTTTGTAACGCCACTGTCTTTGAGGTTTAAAGCGTGAGCATGGCCTTGACTTCCATAACCGATAATCGCAATACGTCTTGATTTTAATAATTCCAAATTCGCATCTTTGTCATAATACAAGTTGAGGCTCATAGATAAACTCCTTTTTGAAATGATGATGCAGAAGAGTATGTCAGACTATTTTGTTGAAATAAATTGAATAATATCGAATTTTATGTTTTAATTATAGCAACAATAAGATGATCAATCTTCACTCATTACGGCTTTTTGTTACCCTTGCAGAACAGCTGCATTTTCGCAAAACAAGTGAACGACACCATGTTACGGTTTCAACTTTAACGCGCACCCTTCAACAACTGGAAAAAGAGGCTGGGGTTGTTTTGTTTGATCGAAACAACCGCCATGTTGCTCTTACTGATTATGGGATTCGATTTTTGCAGTTTGCGAAGCATACGCTGGATTCTTATGAGCATCTTCAGGTGGCACTGCATCCCCATCATTTAGAGCATATCAAGGGAGACATTAAGCTTTATTCAACCGTCACGGCAGCCTATTCTATTTTGCCACCTTTGATTAAAGGATTTCGAGAACGGTATCCCTTAATAATGACCTATCTAGAAACCGGTGCGGCTAACAATAGTAGTGCACGCCTTAAAAAAGGCGAGGTTGATTTTTCAATTGGCATTATATCGTCTCCACTCGATGCAGAAGTATTATGTTGCAAGGTGTTAGAAACCCCTTTGGTCTTTGTTGTTCCTCAAGGGCAAGAATGTCAAAATCCCCAAGAATTCCCTTTGATTTTTCCCGAACAAGGGGATTTAGCAACCCGTATTAGGGTCTATTTAAATCGCCATCATTGGCACAATCCGATTCACAGCTATGTAGAAGGGCACGAGGCTATCTTAGCCATGGTATCTGCGGGGTTGGGCGCAGCGATTTTGCCAGAAATTGTCATTGAACACAGCCATCTACAGGCAACGGTTGCCAAGGTTCTTCTTGAGCACCCCCTTCCTGTATTAAATATCGGTGTTTTTGTGAAAGCCGCGTCCTTAGTCTCTCCCGTCAAACGCATTTTTTGGGACTATTTGCAGCGTGAGGGTATCTCAAGAGTATAGTGGGTAAAAGTCTTAAATAATGGGCCAGCGACAGCATAAATACATTAAATGTTCAGGATATCCTTGATTCGTGCCAGTGGTAGGCTTGTAAAGTGCGCGAGTTGTTCCACAGGAACACCGGATTGATGCATGGCTTTCACCAAGTTTGACTCGGCTTCAGCCTTACCCTTCGCTTCACCCTTTACTTCCCCTTCAGCTAACCCTTCAGCCTTACCCTTTGCTTCCCCTTCAGCTAACCCTTCAGCCTTACCTTCAAAACGCCCCTCACTAAAGTAGGTTTCCAAGACACTGTTTGAAATGCGGTTGGCTTTAATGTGGCGCTCATAGCTCAAACGCTCGTCTTCTGAAAGCCTCAAAAGTTCGAGTTTTTGACCGGCTTCTTGGATACCCTTGGCTTTAAATTCAGGTCTGACTTCCGATTGCTTGAGGGTGTACATCCATTCATCTAAAGTGTCTTTGATCTTTAAATCAAATTGATCGACTTTCAGCACAAAATATTCTGGAAAAATCGAGGCAAGGGTATCAATGTGATCGGGATACTTTTCTTTTTCCTTGGGAGCAAGCTGCAAGATATCGTGCTTGTGAATGCCTTTAAATTGGGTGGTTCCGTGATAGATATAATCCTGACCTTCCCCAAGATCGAAATAGACAATATTGACCGAAATGACTCTGGGAATCTTTCCATAAGGGTCTCCGGTGTGCAGGTGATCGACGACAACTTTAGACACCCCGTAAACCATTCGGGATAAGAAATCCCATTCTCGGAAACATTGGACTTCGATGATGACTTTTTCATTACCGGCGAGCTCGGCCAAGATGTCTACCCGATTGGCTTTATCTTCTTCAAACCTTTGGTTGGATTCACTTTCCAGCAAAGAGTTAATTTTAACATCGGTGTGTAAAAGCTCAGACAGAAAGCCTTCTAAGACAGGGAAATTGGCCTTGTTGCGAAGGATATTTTTAATGGCCCAGTCAAAACGGATGAGTTCATTCTTTTTCATACTAGGTATAAAAGGATAGCTTAAGTGGGTAAAAATGGCTACTGAACATTTGGGGCTTTATAACCGTCGCTGGCCCATTACATAGTCTGTTGTAAATATGTTGTATTATAAAGCGGTAGCTTATAGCCTTAATTCATATGCCTTTTGGAGATACACATGAGTTTCTGTCCATTTAATACGGTATTCCCCAAAAATGGAATCTTTTTGTACATTTTCATAATCAACTTTCTATTGCTCGAATATTTTGATCGATATCGTTGGAGCTTGTCATAAAATTCTAACCTATTGAGGTAACCAATCGTGTTTAGGACAAACAATAGTTTTACCTTTAAATTTGATTTCTCTAGGGAAAAGTGAGTTCTTGAGAATACTTTCTTTTAGTCTGACCCTTTGATCACAATGATTACCTAAGTCATGTCCTTGCTTTGGAATAACACAGCCAATTATTTTATGGGGAGAGAGTTCCTTAACTCTTTTAATAGGCGGAATGAGATCGCTATCGCCTGAAACAATAATGGCTTTATCAAATCGGTCAGTGAGTCCATATTCTAGAAGGTGAATTGCAATATTAACATCGGTTTCTTTTTCTTCGAATGTCTCAAACGAATTATTTCTTCCTAAATTACAGGTGAGTAGGCAATTTCGAGTCACTTTTTTGAACTTGCCTAAGATAATTTGAATGTTTTCTGACTCAAGAGCATGCAAATACGCTTCGTGATTGTTACGTTTTTCAGCATTCCAGGTTGGGAGGGCACTGAAATATAGAATGTCAGTCAAGATGTCTTTACTTAGGAGATATTGCTCAGCAAGCTTACGAAGGTTTAGCCACTTATACTGGCTTCGTCCAGAATGAGGATCGAGAAGGGAGTGGTACAAATTAAAGCCATCAATAAAGAAAACAGTTCGGTTCATGGTTCTCCAAAAACAAAAAACCCGCCGTCCTAAGACTAAGCGGGGCTACAGGACGTAGCCTGTAGGGGTACAACAAAATAGTACCACAATCTCAATATTTTTAAACCTGGGATTTGAACAAATGGGTGGGCCCCGTCTTCAAGGACGAAGTGCAACATGAGGGTTTGAAAAACCCGATACAGGCTATCGGGAACTGAAATGAAGTCATCGGTCCAGAACGGCGAAGCCGCCCCTGAAAGGGGTCGAAGATTCTGGACGGATTACGGAATGGAAGTTAAGGAGATATAAAGGGTTAGAACACTTTCTGGTATTGTGTGTTTCAGCAAAAAAAACAAACACCAAAGAAAGGTCTAACCCCATGACAAAAGATCTTGATAAAAATGGTTAAACTAGAAAAAGTCAAAAAAAATTATCGGCTTGGGAGCATTTATGTACAAGCGTTAAAAATAGTGCTCAGCAAGTGATTATGGTGGGCGGTACAGGGTTCGAACCTATGACCACCTGCTTGTAAGGCAGGTGCTCTACCAACTGAGCTAACCGCCCGATGCTGCATCTGAGAAATCATTCTAGCATTAGCCTAAGTTCTTGTTAAGAGGGGGGTACCCAAGCACTATTTGGATAAGCAAACCTTCTTTTTTGAATTTTTTTAGCCTTGAAACTCGATAACCTATCATGGCCTCGATGTTTCTTCCTCTTATACTCAAAACCATTGCCGTCGGGACAGGTGCAAATCCGTTACTCTTTCCTACCCACCAAGACCCTTTATTAGGCGTACTGCACGCCTATCTCGACATCTGTGAAGTCACGCTTCCTCCAGGTGGATTTTCAGGCGCTACCGTCATTAAATTTACAGCCAAAAGCCCACTTCCAGAGGGGTTGAAAGATCTTGAGTTAGAGCCTGGAAAAGACTATATTTTCAAATATATGGAGCCGGGTCCCAATCGCAGCTTAGACAAAGAAATTGAAGGCTATGATGCCATTGCAGGAACCCCTCTAGCGAAGCTCTATGTGTCAAAAGTGGCCTCTTCCCCCCTCAAAAACTGGGTTATTTTAACGGTTGCACCGGGTACACTTCTGTCAACGCGTCTGATCGAAGGCTCTATGTCATTGGAGGAGTACAATAGGCTTGCAAAGAACAAACTCACCGTATTTTTCAACCACTTTATTCAATATCAGACTGAAAAACCCAAAGGAACTGAAGTAGACCACGTGCAGCAACAAACCCTTCGTTTAGTCTTAGAGCGATTCTCGAAAGCGTTAGATCAGCAAACCAATATTGACTATGTATTAGAAGATTTAGTGAGAATTGATGGAAAAGAATACCAAAATCCACTCTCTTTTTTTCTGACCCTCAGTGCAGAGGATGCCATTCCTGCCAATTTATCTTCGATATCAAAAGAAACATTCAGCTCTGAACAAATCAAAAAACTGCTCCTCCTTCTGAAACCTAGAACAGTCTCTCAACTGCCGACAGATCCCACAGCATCCAATGAAACCGATCAAGCAGGGCCACAAACTTGGTTTGACATGGGCAGTTATGACAGAAGCTGCCAGCTTTTCTATGCCTTATGCAAACGAGAAGGGCCTTTTGCCCAACTGTTTATGTTGATCTCACACAATCTGTTTACAGTAACAGAATCTCAAGAAAACGGGTTTAATCTTAGTTTTAAAGGTATTAGCCCAGAAGCATTACAGCGGTTATCCGAGATTCATAGCCCTGAGAATATAGACAGTCGACTGCGTGATTGTGACCCAAGACCCCTGGGCGATATAGATGCGATTCTTGCGCAAAAACCCTTCTATCTCACCCAGCTTTTCTTCTTCGGATGGAGACAGTTTGGATCGGACTACTTCTATCGTAAAGATGACCCTTCACGCAAGGCTGACTGGATTCTATTCACTAAGGGTATTCACCATATCAAAATGGTTTTCAATGCCATTTTAAAAGACATTGACAAAAAATTCCCTGAACAGGATTTTGAGGCTATCATTAATACGCCCGAGAACTATGCGTGTCTTCAAGCAATTGTTCTTGAAAGTTTTGCAAAAGACTTGAGGGGCTGAAGATGTCCGTCACTGGCCACTCATGGCTTTGCTAAGTGCGGTCACATCTTGCGAGTTCATGACAAGTACAGTTTCTAAAACAGAACTCTCTGTCACGGTATGGATATCAGGGTTAAAGGGGTTTGATTGATCTGTACACTTTAGAAGCGTCTGAGACATATGAGTGTGAATGTCTTTGAAGGGATAAATCCTCTTGTCCCACGGATCCACAACACATTTATAGTGTGGGGCATGCGTCATTTCAATCGACAAACATTGATGCCAACTTCTAATAGATACCAAGGCAATTTGAAATGTTCCCCTCAAATGAGGATATTTTTCGTCTACTTTTTGACAGATAAGTGCCATCGTTACCAAGGATTGTTCATAACAATTGCCTACCTGCGCGTTGAGAATCAAAGGAATCATGGCGGCTACCCGTAAGAGCGTTTCACTATCCGATTTTTTGGGAAATGAGCCCCTTAATACACCAATAAGGGGGCCATTTTGTATTCTTCTAGGTTCATCGATATGGTTTGAAGCGCCGAAGCACATCCGATGTTTTGTCTCAAAAATCATGTGCATGGCAATCTCAGAAAGTGTTTGATAGGCACGCTCACTATCTAAAGGTGTTTGAATCGGACAAAGAGATATGATTTTCTTCATAGTGAGAGTATCGAATTTTGAGAGACCTTTATTTCAAAAAAATACGATACTATAAATGACAATGAAAAGACTTGCTTGGAACCGTTTTTCATTTTCCCTCAGTCATCCTGTGCAACTCAGGGGTCAGTGGCTAGATTGCCGCGAAGGGATTTATCTTGAACTTACCGATACCTACGGGCATGTCCGCATCGGCGAGGCGGCCCCCCTGCCTGGATTTAGTCAGGAAACAGTGGATGATATCGAAGCCGAATTAACAAGAGGCAGCCTCAATTTTAAGGGCTTTCCCTCGTTGCAATTTGCCTACGAATGGGCCACTTTAGATTTTGAAAAAAAGTCCGTACGCCAACCTATTCAAACCAACGCGCTATTAATGGGTCCGAAAACCGTCGAGCAATTTTATCGGAAAAAAGCACAAGGATTTACCTGCTTTAAGCTCAAAGTAGGGTTTCAGATGCTTCAACACGACATCGATCAGGTTAAAGAACTGGTGGCCCACATGGCCCCTCAGCACACCTTACGCCTCGATGCCAACCAAGCATGGACACTGAGCGAAGCGATCGACTTTGGAAAACGGGTCGCACACCCTCAAATTGATTATATCGAAGAGCCCACTTCTTGTTGGGAAGACTGGGAACACTTTTACAATGAAACAGGTATTCCACTTGCAGTGGATGAAACAGTGGTGCGAATTCAGGCCATTCCTGCTCTTTTTCCAGGTCTCAAAGCGGTTGTTTTGAAACCAACTTTGCTGGGTTTTCTATGCGCTCAAACTCTGGCTTTTGAAGCCATTCAGATGGGGCTTCATCCTGTCATAAGCTCATGTTTTGAAACAGAAGTGGGTCTTGAAGGGCTTCGGTATTTAGCCTCAACTTTTCCTGTTCAAGTACCTCACGGAGTCACGACATGCCATTGGTGATGTGTCCCATTTCGCAGCATGCTCAAACATCGCCTGATACGATGGCCTATATGACGGTGACACGGTCATATACCTACGCCGAGCTTCACCATCGTGTGGGACAGTGGGTTCAGGTGTTAGAACGGCATAAAATAGCTTCAGGACAACGAATAGGCCTTTATTTGCCTTTGATGGAAGAAACCCCTTTAATTCTTTGGGCTTTAATTCGGTTGGGGACGGTGGTATTCCCACTGAATCCTGCTTTGCCATGGAATGCGGCCTTAGACTTTTTTATAAAAGGAGAGGTTAAAAGTCTCATCGGTGTTTTTTCGGCAATAAGCGGAGTTAAACAGAGTTCTATGCATTTTTTGGAGCTTGAAGAGTTGCAAAAAGAACTAGGTCCCGCTTCCGGTTCTACAGCCTTAATTTCAACGGATCAATGGGCCAGCATGATCCTCACTTCCGGCAGCTCGGGAACCCCTAAAATAGCGGTGCATTCTTACGGAAACCACCTATACAATGCCTTGGGAGTCACTCAACGCATCCCCCTAGCGTCTTCAGACCGATGGTGGTTGTCTTTGCCGATCTACCATGTGGGTGGGTGGGGGGTGTTGTTTCGCACTTTTTTAGCGGGTGCAGCAGTGGTACTGACAGGTAAAAAAACATTTTCAGAAGTAATTCCCTTTTTTCGCATTTCCCATGTGTCTTGGGTCCCCACTCAGTTGATTCGATTTCTGAGTCAAAACAACAACCCTTTCTATCTAAAGGCGGTGGTGTTGGGCGGGGCTCTATGCCCACAAGAACTGTATCAAAAAGCCTTAAAGATAAAAGTGCCCGTCTATCTCACGTATGGATTGACTGAAATGTCTTCTCAAGTGACCATTTCAGACTTGGGTGTCTTCAATCAAGGCCGTGTGTTATCAAACAGAGAGATACTATGCACGAAAGAGGGTGACATCAAAGTGAAGGGGGCTTCCCTTTTTCAAGGCTATTTCGATCGTGGACAGTGCTGCCTCACCCTTGACGAAGCGGGCTGGTATGCTACCGGAGATCAAGGCAGCCTTGATTCTGAAGGCAACCTTCGGGTGATCGGAAGAAAAGACCAGCTCTTTATTTCGGGAGGAGAAAATATTCAGCCTGAAGAAATTGAACAAGCACTCTTATCATTACCAGGCATTGAACATGCCATTGTTGTTCCCATACCACATCCCGAATTTGGAGAAAGACCCGCAGCGTTTATTCAGCTGTCATCGGGCCAGGCTATTGATACAATCAAAATTCAAAACAGCCTTTCTTCTCGCTTGCCCTCATTCAAAATTCCCGATCACTTCTGGCCGTGGCCAGAAGACCTTATGACGGGCGTGAAACCTAGCCGAGCACGATTAAAACAGTTAGCAGAAACAAAGTTTTTGTAATTTGCATGTTTTCTGCTTTAATAGAAAGCAGGTTTATGGTTACAACAAAATATCTTTCCAAATATAACGTCTTTTTTCTGGCAATGGTCTGCGCAGGTCTGGTCGCATGTTCACGCCCTGCGGACCCGTCTTTGGCGCCTTCCACTCCAGCGCCGTCTGGGCCACCGGTGGCCCCTCAACAGCTCAGTGCTACAGACACTCACGATGCTTTGCGTCTCAGTTGGGCAGCCAACTCAGAGTCAAATATCTCGGGATATCAAGTGTACTATGGGGTAGATTCAGGGGCTTTTACACATTCAGTTTTTGTAACAGGGAACGCCACCTCATATGCCTTTTATGGTCTTCAAAACCGAACCAAATACCATTTTATTATTCGTGCAGTGAACACGGCTCAAGAGGCCAGTGAGTTTTCAACTGAAATCAGTGCAACCCCACAGGATATTACCGCACCTGGAGAAATCAGTAGTTTTAGAATTACCCAGGGCGTGTCTTCAGGAAATAGTACAATGCTTAGGTGGCAAAATCCATCGAATCCAGACTTTAGCGGCGTCAGAGTTTTGCGTCGCGCCAAGTTTATTCCTACCTCAGCAACGGACAGTGATGCAACGGTTGTGTTCGAGGGGAACGCCAGTCAATTCCAAGATTCAGGTCTCGTATCCGGAGAAACCTATTACTACCGAATTTATACCTATGATGGTGCAAAGCCTCAAGCAAATTATTCTTTAGGATCCACGGCCCTGTCAATTCTTATTCTTCAGTAGCAAACATGGTCCACTGGCAAGACGCCCTTTCTTTCACCGATATTACCTATAAAAAAGCCGATGGTATTGCCAAAATTACGATCAATCGCCCCAAAGTTCGAAATGCCTTTCGTCCTTTGACCGTCAAAGAAATGATGCAAGCCCTGGAAGATGCCCGCTATGACGAACAGATAGGTGTCATTATTTTAACAGGGGAAGGCAAGGACGCGTTCTGTTCCGGCGGAGATCAAAAAATTCGGGGTCACGCAGGATATAAAGATGAAAAAGGAATGACCCATCTGAATGTGCTTGATTTTCAACGCCAAATTCGCACGTGTCCCAAACCCATTGTTGCTATGGTAGCGGGATACGCCATTGGAGGCGGACATGTCCTTCACATGATGTGCGACTTAACCATTGCCGCAGATAACGCCAAATTTGGCCAAACGGGCCCCACAGTAGGGTCTTTCGACGGGGGATATGGGGCTTCCTATATGGCCCGAATTATTGGCCAAAAAAAGGCACGGGAACTCTGGTTTTTATGCCGACAATACGACGCCAAACAGGCCTTAGATATGGGGTTGGTTAATACCGTTGTTCCTTACGAAAAACTCGAAGAAGAGACCGTAAAATGGTGCCAAGAGATGCTTCAACAATCCCCCATGGCTCTGCGATGCCTCAAAGCTGCATTGAACGCCGATTGTGATGGCCAAGCCGGGCTGCAAGAACTCGCAGGAAATGCGACAATGCTTTTTTATATGAGCGAAGAAGGTCAAGAAGGTCGGAATGCCTTCGTCGAAAAACGAAAACCCAATTTCTCCAAATTCAAACGACAACCCTAGGTAGATAGCCCTCGAATCTTCACAGAAGAATAGTGTGCATCCAGCCCTTCCATCTCAGTTAAAGCTTTAATAGAGGGCTCAGCCTTTGCTAGCGACTCTTTTGTATAGTGAAGAGTGGCAGAGTACTTCATAAAATCCATTACCCCCAGTGGCGATGCATATCTCGTCGCACGACCCGTGGGAAGAACGTGATTAGGCCCTGCAAAATAATCACCTAACGCAACCGGGGTATAGGGGCCTAAGAAAATAGAGCCTGCATGTTTAATTTGGGGTAAGAGTTCCTCGGCATTGTCGGTCAAAAGCACCAAGTGTTCTGAAGCGATAAAATTGGCATATTGAATGCTTTGTTGCATATTTTGGGTTAGAAGTAATTTGGAATGATCCTGCTCCATGGCTTGTCGAATAATGTCTTTACGCAGGCAAAGTTCAAATTGCAATGCGAGTTCCTTTTGAATAGCTTCTAAGGTGGTTCTAGAAGTAGAAATGGCAACAGCCGAGGCTAATGGATCGTGCTCGAGCTGGGCTAAAAGTTCGGCCGCTGCAAACCCTGCATAGGCCGGATCTTCCACCAAGACCAAGACCTCAGACGGACCTGCAGGCTTATCAATATCGACAACCCCATAAACGTGCTGTTTCGCTAAAGTCACATAAATATTTCCTGGTCCCACAATTTTATCCACAGCAGGAACCGTTTCGGTGCCATAGGCTAACGCAAAAATAGCCTGCGCACCGCCTACTTTAATGATATTTTCAACTCCACATAAATCAGCAGCTACCAAAATTTGAGGCCCAATGCTTCCATCAGGTCGTGGGGGAGTCGTGATAACAATAGTCTCAACCCCAGCCAAGGTAGCAGGAATCGCATTCATTAACACAGTAGAGGGATATAAAGCTCTTCCTCCAGGTACGTAAAGCCCGGCTTTATCTATGGGGGTATACCGCATGCCATAAGACCCTCGCTGTGTTTTTTTCGTCCAGCTTTTAGGCAATTGAGCCCGATGATAATGTTCAATATTTTTTTTAGCTTCTTTAAGGGCTTTAATAAAGCTTTTAGGAACCTGATGATAAGCGTCTTTTATGTCTTTTTGAGTCACTTTTAATGAGAAATCGGACGCCCGGACCTGGTCAAATTGGTGTGCAAAATAAATGAGGGCAGCGTCTTTTTCACGCATGACTCGAGTGCGAATATCTAAGACCGTTTTAAGACCAGCCTCAGAGGGCTCAGAATAAAATTTTGAACAATCGTCGGCAGAAAAGTTTTCAATAATAGGAAGCACACTTATTCCAGTTCAAAATCAATATTTAAAGATCTTAAAATGTCAAAAAAGTTAGGGAACGAGGTGTCAATGCATTCACAGTCTTCTACAACCGCGGACTTTCCAGAGGCAATAGCCCCAATAATGGCGGACATGGCAATGCGGTGATCTTTCTTAGAATTAACTTTAAACTCTTTAAATTCTGAGGGGCCAGTCAACTCAAATCCATCAGGAAATTCTTGAATGGTTCCGCCCATGTTCCGCACCATGTCAACAATGGCGGAAATACGGTCCGATTCCTTGGTTCTCAGTTCCTCCGCTTTGGTGATTTTAAGAGTGCCTTTTCCAAACATTGCGGCAATCGCCAAAATAGGAATTTCATCTATTAAAAAGGGGATAAATTTTTCTGAAACTTCGATATTGTGAAGCGCAGATGTTGCCACCGTAATATCGCCATAGGGTTCCATATCTTGACCTTTTTGGTTCTGAATTTTGAGTGTTACTCCCATTTCCAATAAGACATGCAGCAAGGCCACGCGTGTGGAATTCAATCCAATGCCAGTGAAGGTCAATTGGCTGCTGGAAACAAGACACCCTAAAACAATAAAAAATGCTGCGGAAGATATATCGGAAGGGATATGAATCGCCGTATTTGTGTCTGGATTTCTCAAAATATTTTTTCCAGAACAGCGAATTTTTTTGCCAGCCACTTGAATATCGGCTCCAAATCCCTTAAGCATATTTTCAGTGTGGTCCCGACATTTTTTAGGCTCGGTCACAATAGTGGGGGTGTCACTGTATAAACTGGCAAATAATATGGCCGATTTCACTTGCGCACTGGCAACGGGCAGGGTATATGAAATTCCGTTTAGCCCAGAGTTTCCAGAAAGGGTGAGAGGGGGATAGATATCCTTTTTTCCCTCAATAAGGGTCCCCTTGATGTGGGCCCCCATCAAGGTCAAAGGGTCAATAACACGTTTCATCGGACGGGTTTGAATCGACTCATCTCCATAAATCTGGGAATCAAAAATTTGTCCAGAAAGCACCCCAGTGATTAACCGAATACCCGTGCCAGAATTGCCCACATAGAGGGGGTCTTCGGGTTGCTGCAAACCGTGTATTCCTACGCCATCGATCATGACTGTTTTGTCGATTAAGGAATGAATAATAGGCACGCCCATCATCTGAAAAATGTTCGATGTGTGCATGCAGTCCAAGGCATCCAAAAAATTGGTAAAAACAACTCTGTTCGATGAAAGCGAGCCTAAAATAATGGCCCGATGAGAGATAGACTTATCTCCAGGAATGTCTTCAATGGCATGACGCATAGCCGCGGGTGTTTTGGCTTTAATTTTAAAATCCATAGGTCTCAATGTATCAAAAAAAAGCCCATTCAGGCAATGAGTTTGAGCAGCTCATAGGCTGTCTCTAAAACAGGACTTTGAGTAAGTGACAAAACAGGGGTTTTACTGCCTCTGGAAAAGACAGTCACATCGCGCCGAGGTTGTCCGATATTGTGAGGTCTATTCGCTACAATAAAATCCAGATTTTTTTTCTCGAGTTTTTCAAGCGCGGTCTTTTCTAGGGCATCATCGGCTAAGCAGAATCCAATAAACGTCTGTTCTTTTTTATGGGCGGTAAGGCTGAGTAAAATATCTTCTGTTCCGTGAAGCTGCAATTCAAAGTGGTCTTTCCTACGATATTTCATCGGGCTTTCTTCAACCGTAAAATCAGAAACCGCGGCAGCCATATAAAGGGCATCGCACCACGCAATCTCAGCTTCTAGAGCTGCTTTCATCTCAGAAACCGTCTCAACGGCATAGATTTTTTCAATATGAGGATTCGAAAGAATCGGCACCGTAGAAACCACCTTTACCTCGGCTCCCATAAATGAGGCTAAATGAGCCATCATCATGCCTAAGGCTCCGGAAGAGTGATTTGTGAGCACCCGAACAGAGTCTATTTTCTCCCTTGTTCCGCCACAGGAAATCAATAGTTTTTTCCCTTTCAAAGAAAGAGGGGCAAGTCCCAACAGTTGGCAGTGTAAAACAATCAATTCAAGTTCAACCATTCGACCAACGCCACTATCCTGACATGCCAAGTCCCCCTCATCTGGTCCTAAAATATAAACCCCGTGCCGCTTCAGGGTGGCGAGGTTTTCTTGTGTGAGGGTATTGGTATACATTTCCGTATGCATGGCAGGGACAATCAGCTTAGGTCCTGTAAACGAGAGAAACGTTGTTGTAAGTACATCATCGGCCATCCCATGCGCACACTTTGCAATACTATTTGCCGTTGCGGGCGCAATGAGCATTATGTGGGCATGTCTTGCAAGATCCAAATGGGTAATCGACGCACCTGAAGTGCCATTGTCGACATAGACATCCGAACGGGACACGGCCTGCAGAGACGTTTGGGTAACAAATTGGGTGGCATGAGCAGTGAGAACCGGAATGACATCAAATCCCCTCTTGGTCATCAGCCGGATAAGCTCAGGGCATTTATAGGCCGCAATGCCACCGCTGATTCCAAGAAGGATTTTCATGGTGTAAACGAGGACTAGGCAGCTAAAGATTTAGACTTTGATTTACTCTTAGTCTCTTTTGCTTTTTTGTCGTCTTTGCCTTCTTTTTCTTCTTTTTCATCATTGGAAAGCTCTGTAGTTAAGTGTTGATCCATCTTATCCAACAACTCTTCTTCATGGGAGGCATCTCGAACCACAACGGTTACTTTTCCTGCTAAAATCTCCTCTAGGGCAGTGACAACAGGGACAATATCCTCGTCTTGTGAAATTTCAATGCTAGGACGAATACCTTCTTTTAACTGACGCGCTCTTTTTGCAGCAGCCACGCAGAGCAAAAACTTGTTGGGAACTTTTTCTAAAATTTTTGTGATGTCTAATTCTTTCATGTGAGGGTTGGCGGTCATAATACTAAACTCCTTCTTTCAATAATCTTGAGAATTTCTTTTACGGAGTGTTCCACCGTAGCATTCACGATACGGTAATCGTATCGATTCTGAAAAGAAAGTTCGGTTTGAGCAATGGCAAGCCGTCTTTCAATTTCATCCTGATCTTCTGTATTTCGATCTTTCAGGCGTTCCTTCAATGAGTCCATATGAGGGGGCGCAATAAAGATAGATACAGCCTCAGGCAGTTTTTCCTTGACTTTCAAAGCTCCTTGAACATCAATTTCAAGCAGCACATCTACCCCTTTATCGACTTGTTTCATCACTTCGGACTTTAGCGTGCCATATTTATGGGAATGAACAGGACACCACTCTAAAAAATCATCTTTACAAATGGCCTGCTCAAAGATCTCAGGGGAAAGAAAAAAGTAATCTATCCCGTTTTTTTCACCCGCCCGGGGTGGTCTTGTGGTGGCAGAAACAGAAAGCTTCAAAAGAGGACGACTCTTTAAAAGTTCTCTGATAATCGTGCCTTTTCCAACACCGGATGGACCCGAGATGATATATATAGTTCCTTTTCGCACAAACACATCACTTTAAATGCTCTAATTTATTGGACTAGGAATACTATCAAGAAAATAGTGTGTTGACAATCTATGGCAAGGTTGGGTAAGATCTTCCTCCTGACTTTGACGGATCTTTGAAAATTAAATAACAAGCCTATGTTTAATCAGTGCGACTTTTGTCAAACGCTTAATTTATTAAGCAATTTTTTTTTAAACAAGCTAGAAATCAAATAATCAATTAAATGAGAGTTTGATCCTGGCTCAGGATTAACGCTGGCGGCGTGCCTAACACATGCAAGTTGAACGCGCTTCTAAGAGTAGCAATACTTTTAGGGGTGAGTAGCGAACGGGTGAGTAATATATAGGTAATTTTCCCCTTAGTCTGGAATAACCTTCTGAAAAGAGGGCTAATACCGGATACGTTCTCTTTACCGCATGGTAGAGAGAAGAAAGGTTTACCGCTAAGGGAGAAGCCTATATCTGATTAGCTAGTTGGTGGGGTAATGGCCTACCAAGGCTACGATCAGTAGCTGATCTGAGAGGATGTACAGCCACACTGGGACTGAGACACGGCCCAGACTCCTACGGGAGGCAGCAGTGGGGAATATTGCGCAATGGGCGAAAGCCTGACGCAGCGACGCCGCGTGAGTGATGAAGTCTTTAGGGATGTAAAACTCTGTCAGGAGGGACGATAATGACGGTACCTCCAAAGGAAGCCCCGGCTAACTACGTGCCAGCAGCCGCGGTAATACGTAGGGGGCGAGCGTTATCCGGATTTACTGGGCATAAAGCGCGCGTAGGTGGCATTTTAAGTCAGGTGTTAAAGGCTTCAGCTTAACTGAAGTTCGCATTTGATACTGGATTGCTAGAGATCAGGAGAGGAAAGCGGAACTCACAGTGTAGCGGTGAAATGCGTAGATATTGTGAGGAACACCAGTTGCGAAGGCGGCTTTCTGGACTGAATCTGACGCTAAGGCGCGAAAGCGTGGGGAGCAAACGGGATTAGATACCCCGGTAGTCCACGCTGTAAACGGTGTTCACTAGGTGTGGGAGGTATCGACCCCTTCCGTGCCACAGATAATTCGTTAAGTGAACCGCCTGGGAAGTACGACCGCAAGGTTAAAACTCAAAGGAATTGACGGGGGCCCGCACAAGCGGTGGAGCATGTGGTTTAATTCGACGATACCCGAAGAACCTCACCAGGGCTTGACATGTAGAGAAAGCCTAAGAAACTAGGAAGTGCCCGCAAGGGAGCTCTAACACAGGTGGTGCATGGCTGTCGTCAGCTCGTGTCGTGAGATGTTGGGTTAAGTCCCGCAACGAGCGCAACCCCTGTCCCGTGTTGCCAGCACTAACGGTGGGAACTCACGGGAGACTGCCTATGTAAAGTAGGAGGAAGGTAGGGATGACGTCAAGTCATCATGCCCCTTACGCCCTGGGCTACACACATGCTACAATGGCCGGTACAAAGGGTCGCGAAGCCGTAAGGTGAAGCCAATCTCAGAAAACCGGTCTCAGTTCGGATTGTGGTCTGCAACTCGACCACATGAAGTTGGAATCGCTAGTAAACGCAGATCAGCTATGCTGCGTTGAATTCGTTCCCGGGCCTTGTACACACCGCCCGTCACACCATGAAAGTTGGATACACCCGAAGCCGATGTGCTAACCGCAAGGAGGCAGTTGTCGAAGGTGGAGTCAGCGATTGGGGTGAAGTCGTAACAAGGTAGCCGTACCGGAAGGTGTGGCTGGATCACCTCCTTTCTAAGGAGCTATTTTAACTGCAGTAATGCAGCTTAGATAGGTCGATATCGCACTGAAAATAGGCTTGTTATTTAATTTTCAATAGATTGTTATTCTTAATAAACAATTCAAAATGCACACTTTTATAGTGTGCATTTTTTTGTCTTTTTTTATTCTTTTATACCCATTGTCATTCCATTGAATGAGGGTGACAAGAGTGAAAAAATAGTTTACAATGGCAGCTTCATTTTTATGGGCTATTAGCTCAGGTGGTTAGAGCGCACGCCTGATAAGCGTGAGGTCCGTGGTTCGAGTCCTCGATGGCCCACCATAAGAATGTTCCTAATCTGGGGGTGTAGCTCAACTGGTAGAGCGTCTGCCTTGCACGCAGAAGGTAGCAGGTTCGATCCCTGTCACCTCCACCAGCCTTCGCCAAGGCTACGGCTGGCAGGCCAGCCAAGAATTGGCATGAAGGCTGTCCGCCATAGTGCTTCGCGAAGCGAATGACGACGGCGGACCTTTTACTAACAACTCCTGTTTTGCATTTTCTGTAAATTGGCTCTTCCCCAAAAAAGGGAGCAATTAAAAAAACTGAGGCAATTTCATGGCTAAGTTGAAAAACTGTAGACATTGAAGTGTTGAATGTCTACAAAATGAATAATTTTGTAGACATTGCCAATATTAAAGTCTAGAATACACAGCATGTCCTCAATCGGAAGTTACCAACAACAAATAGAAGGATACAAAGCTTTTATCCCTTCTGAATTTCCCCCAAAACAAGGGCTTGTTTTCTCGAATAAGTTGGCCTTTAAACATGCAGAAGCACAGCATTTACTTGGAAAATTAGACGGTATTACACAACTTTTACCGGATCTCGATTTCTTCCTTCCCGTCTTCAAGGACAAAGTGCAACATGAGGGTTTGAAAAACCCGCTTTCAAGCCCAGAAAAAAACTAATCGCTGTTCAAAAAGATAAAAAGGGTGTCGCCATATCTTATCAAGTTGATAGCAAAGAATGGGTCTCCAAAGAAGCTGCAATACACAGGGTAAGAAATCTAGAGTTAGACGCTGTCGTTGTGACCAATAAAAAAGGAACGGTGTTTTTAAAAACGCCACCTGATTATACTACTGACAATAATTTGGTAGGATAATACAATGATCCCCTTTGAACCCACCTCTTTCCCCCCTCAACTCAAAAAAATTGAACTCAAAACCAAAGAACTTGAGTTCGACATGGCTTCGGAATATAAAACAGGGTCATTTTTGCGTGCTTTAGCGGCTTCTAAACCTGGGGGACGTTTGCTTGAATTGGGAACAGGGACTGGTTTTGGAACGGCTTGGATTTTAGCGGGAATGGATGGGCAGGCTTCTTTGTTGAGTGTGGATAATAATGCGCAGGTTTCTGCAGTGGCTGCCCAATATTTGGGCGAGGATCGGAGGCTGACCCTTAAAGTTGAAGATGCGACAGTGTTGATTCCTACACTTGAAGGTCAATTGTTTGACTTTATTTTTGCGGATGCTTGGGTAGGGAAATTTGAATTGCTAGAGGAAACATTGGCTCTACTTGGGCCTGGCGGTGTTTATATCATTGACGACCTGTTGCCTCAACCCAATTGGCCAGAAAACCATGGGCCTCGAATAGCGCCGTTGATCGAAAGCCTACAGGCGAGGTCAGAGTTAAGCGTGGTGTCGATGGCCTGGGCGTCTGGGTTGGTGGTTGCGACAAAATGTGGAAAGTGAACTCTATTTAGCCAATATCTTGTATTTTTCTGGTTTCAGTAACCCCTACTTTTTTGTGTAAGATGCCCTCTATAAAGTGTGCTGCTGTAAAATCATCGAGTGCGATTCCTGGTTTGGCTTGGCCTGTGGCGACAAATTGTCGATAAGCGTTGGGCCGTTCAGGTTCAGAATCAAAATGAGGGCAGGCACTGCCTTTTAAAAATCCAAGGCCTTCTACAACACCTAGGGGCCATACCGAATCGGTAATGCCTTGTTCAAACCAGCAAATGGCCCCGGCACTGACACCTGCGAGTACAATGCCTTTGTCATAGGCTTCACTGAGCACCTGATCGACTCCCCAGGCTTTCCATAAGGCCAGCATGCTCTTGGTGTTTCCCCCACCCACATAAATCACGTTTTGAGACAGAAGTTTTTCTTTCCAAGTGTTTTCAACACGGCCGAAGAGTGATACCCAAGAGGGAATCGCCCTTAGTTGTGTAAAGGCGTCAAAAAATTTAACAACATAGTCTTGAGATTCATTGCTGGCTTGAGGAAGAAAACAAACTTTGGGAGTTTGAACCTGGGTTTGTTCTAGAACATACCGTTCGAGTGAGAGGTCGCTTGCTTTGTGGAAAAATCCGCCCCCGCCGATGGCAATAATGTGTTTCATAATAAAGAAAAGGATACCGAATGAGGTGCGCAATGACAATGATGCTTGATATACTAGAAAGTAGCCATGATTAAAAAAGTAGGTCCCACCGAGATTAAGCCCTGTCACCCAGCCTCATGCCATTGCGGGGCGGTTGTTTTTGAGCTGGATTTGCCTGAAGGTATCGTGGACCCTCGGCGCTGCGACTGTTCGTTATGTCGTCGAAAAGGGGCGATTATGGCGTCGGTACCGCTTTCTGGGATTCGAATTATTCAGGGAGAAGACACGTTGACGCTCTATCAATTTAATACCAAGATCGCCAAGCATTTTTTCTGCTCAAAATGTGGTATTTATACCCACCATCAGCGTCGATCTAAGTCAGAGTTATATGGGTATAATGTGGGGTGTCTGGAGGGCGTTAATCCTTTTGATTTGGGAAATATTCCTACCCGTGATGGGGTTCGGCATCCTTCTGATTATCCTAAAACTTGAAATGCATTTTTTTGGGTGATACTATCACGGCGTGTTGATCCATAAGTTTGTATCATTACTTCAATAGTGTCCGTGATAGCAGACAAAATTTTATGAGTTTATGGCAACAGGAACTTGCTAAAATGGGATAATCTTAAGTATTTCCCACATAAATGAATGCATGCCCTTATTTCTTAATTAAACAAAACTCCCCAAAAAACTCCGCAGGTGACAGCCCAAGTCCCTCAATAATCTTCAATAAAGTATTTACTTTAGGCTCACGTTCGCCTTTTTCCACACGTGTAAGCACACTGTTGCTAATACCACTCTCTAGAGATAGCCGATAAGAGCTCCACTTGCGTTTTTTTCTTAAGGCGGTGATGTGGGTGCCGATATGAATATTGGACCAGTTTAATTCGTTGTCAGTTGGCATTTAATAAATGATATCGCTATACTTTTTTTGGTGTATTGTCAGATGACAATTAATATATCGAATAAATATTTTAAAAATTGCAAAAAAATGAGGGTTTTATGAAAAAGGGAGATACGCTCTTGGTGGTTGAAGACGATGAGGCGATCTCATTTTTGATTTCTACGAATCTTGAAGATTTAGGGTTCAAATGTCATACCGTTTATACTGTAAATCAGGCGAAAAAAGTATTAAATAATTTTTCTGAGACAATTCAGCTTGTACTATGTGACTATAATTTGCCTGATGGTACTGCGTTGAAAATAAGATGGCTTTTATAGAAGCTGGAGCGATTAAGTTTTTGAAAAAGCCGTTTGATAGGGTGGAATTAAGAAATCTTTTAGAGGCAATTTGAAAACCCCTCAAATTGTGCACGTGCCTACCAGTTATCGGCAATTTATCGGAAATATAGTAGGGTGATATAAAGGGGCTAAAACAGCTGACGGGTTCATATAGAGAGAAAAAGTGACGCTAACAGGAAATCTGCTTCAACGCCTACTCCGGATACGAGCAAGATTCCAGCATGAAGGACTGTCATGAGGGGCGGTCAGAGGGATTAACACCCTCTAAGCATGCGACATTATACCCATACAACTCTGGTTTTGATCGACGCTGATGGTGGCTATAAATGCCACAGTGGCATGAGGCTCGGTGATGTGAATTAATTTGAGTGGGCCCTACTTGCTTGATCATAGATTCCTCACCGCCTAAATTGATAAAAAATAAAGTGCTAGTCCTTTGTGACTAGCCGATAGATACAAGGGACTACAAATAGCGTAAATAAAGTCGAAATGAATACGCCTCCGATGACTGCCAAGGCCATGGGAATGCGCGTTTCAGCGCCTGGCCCCAAGGCTAATGCTGCGGGTGATGCCCCAACAATGGTAGCAATCGAGGTCATTAAAATGGGACGCAGTCGAAGTGGGCAACCTGCCATAATGGCTTCCTGAACAGGAAGTCCTTCTTTGCGTTTTTGATTGGTAAAGTCGACGAGCATAATCGAATTTTTAAGTACGATTCCCAGTACCAACATCAGTCCGATCATGCTGTATATATTCAAAGTTTGATTTCCTAAAAGCAAGGCTAAAAACGCCCCTGAAATACCAAATGGCATGGCTAAAATGACCATCAGTGGTTGGGTAAAACTATTGAACTGAGAAGCTAAAACCATATAGGCGACCATCAGCCCTAACCCAATAGCGAGTAAAAGGCCTCTAAAAGACTCGTTAAACGAGGCAGAGCTTCCCGAGTAAGCGACGTGATAACCAGGGGGCAGAATCTTCTTGGCAGCCTTTGTTACTGCAGACATGGCCTGAGCTTGAGAACTGGTTTTGGCCACATTGGCTGTTAAGGTGATGGCCCGCTCACGGTTTTCACGGGTGATTTCCTGTAAAATCTTAGATTCTTTAATGTCAATGAGGGAAGAAAGGGGGACGAGTTCTCCACGGTTATTTCGTGCCTGCAAATGAGCAATGTCAGTCGGTTGATTGCGCATGCCGTCTTTGAGCCGAACACGAATATCAACTCTGTAGCCATTTTGGGTATATTGTCCTGCAATAACACCCCCTACCATTGCCTGAATAGTGCGGTTAATATCGGCGACACTTACCCCCATTTGGGTTGCTTTTTGCCGATTAGGAATAATTTGGATTTCAGGAAGGCCTTCTCGGTAATCGCTGTCGACATCCGTCATGAACCCCGTCTGTTTCATAGCCTCTTTGAGGCGTTCAGAGTAGTCAATAACGTGATTCCATACAGGGCCTTTAATGCTCATTTCAATAGGGAACCCTTTACGTTCTAAAAACCCTCGATTGGAATTGTCTTGAACCACCACAAAGACCCCCTTGAGACCCTTCAATTGTTTTCGCAGAGCATCGGCTATTTGGCGTTGGCCACGTCTTTTTCCCGTATGAGGGTCTTTAGGTCTTAACGTGGGTATCTTGAGCTGAATAAACACGCGTGCGGTATTGACATCCCCGTTGCCACCAATATAGCCAAAGTAGCGGTCTAATTCAGGCATCTTCATGACAATGTCTTCGACACTCGCCAGTTTTTGATCCATCCCTTCAATAGAGACCCCCAGGGGGGCTTTCAATAACAGAACCATACGATTGGTGTCTTGATAGGGAACAAACTCTTTCTTGATCATCTGAATGGCTTCTAGAGAGATTATAAAACATAGAACCGCTATCAAAAGCGTCATCTGTCTATGTCGAAGGGTAAAGGCGAGTGTTTTTTTGTAGCGTTCCGTTAACGCGTCCATCCCACGTTCAAATAACCCCGTGAGCCCTCCAGGGTGTTCAGAGGGCGCGGCTAACATACGCGCACACCGCATAGGGGTTAACGTCAGGGCTTCCAACATAGACAGGGCAATGGCGACACTGAGTGTTAACCCAAATTGAAGTAGATAGGTTCCAATGATGCCTTTGACAAACACCACGGGTAGGAAAATAGCGATCAAAGAGATGCTGGTCGCTAAAACAGCAAAAAAGACCTCTCGGGTGCCTTCCGAGGCCGAACGCATCTTGTCTTTTCCCATACTGCGATGCCGGGTAATATTTTCTAGAATCATGATGGCGTCGTCTACAACAATACCAATAGCCAGCGACAACCCTAAAAGGGTAAAGGTATTGAGGGTAAATCCGCAGGCTTTGGTCACAATAAACGTGCCTACAATGGCTGTGGGAATAGCCAGAATTACATTTAAAGTGGCCCCCCATGATCCTAAGAAAATCCAGCAGACCAAAGAGGTCAAAAAGGCAGAGAATAATAGGGTAAAGAGCATTTCATGAATAGAGTCTTCGATATACCGAGTCGAATCAAAATTAACCCCAAATTGAATGTGGTCCCCGTATTGCTGTTGAAGTTCAGCCATGCGTAATTTAACGAGCTTTGCCACTTCAACTGCGTTAGAGCCACGTTGTTTTTTAAATCCTAGGCCCACGGAACTTTGTCCCATGGCTCTTGCTCGAACACGATTATCGGCTAACCCTATTTCCATAGAGGCTACTTGACCCATGAGAACAGGCTGATAATTGGGGGCTCCACCCCGTGCATTGATCGGAAGTGAGGCAAAATCAGCCAGGCTTTTGGCTTCACCGTACGTTCTGACATTCCACTCTTTTTGTACCGATTCAATTCGGCCTGCTGGCAGCTCAGCATGTTCTTGATTAATGGCGGATAAAACGTCAGTGACACTCAAAAAATACTGGTCAAGTTTGTTTCGATCGACCCAGACTCTGAGGTTGGGGTCGACAAACCCCGCTAAAGTGATATCGGCAACTCCAGGAATGGTACTAAATTGGGTCTTAACCTTGTCTCTCACCAAGGCCATCAAGGCTTCTGGGGTCATTTTATTGGTAATGATAGAGATAAACATAATGGGTTTGTCTTCAGGATTAGTCTTGCTAATCACCGGAGGATCTAAATTCTTAGGCAGTTTTTTCTGGATTCGAGAAATGGCCGACTGTACGTCTTGAACGGCCACATCGATGTTGGTTCCAAGTTCAAATTCAGCCGTCACCGAAGAGTTTTGAGTACGCGAAGAAGAATAGATTTTTTTAATGCCCTGAACCGAAGAAATGGCACTTTCTATCGCATCTACCACCTGTTGTTCATTCAACTCTGGTGATGCCCCCTCCCACGATAAATCGATAGTCACAACGGGGAAATCTACATCAGGAAATTCGCTAATGCCCATCTGACGGAAGGCAAAGTATCCAAAAAAGACCAAGCCAATCATCAACATCCACGTTAATACGTGTCGCTTGATAAAAAAATCAACCCAATTCATGGCATTTCTCCCATCGAGAGTTTGAGTTGAATGTAAGCCAGTTGAGCTTGAAAAAGACCAGTATCTCGATCTTGTTTGGCGGTATAATTCAGGTTCAGTGCCTGAAGCACTTCTAAGTTGGTGACCAAGTGGCGATCATAATCTTGAGTGACGGCTAAATAGTTTTTATTGGCTGCCAAAACCGCTTTTTCTAATGTTTGAAGGTGCTTCAGCCACTTTGAAAAATTCTCATAAGTGGTCTTTATTTGGGTGTGTGCGGCCCTTGTTTGAGAGTTTAATTCCAGTTCTTTTTGAATCACTTTTTCTTGGGCCTCCCTGGTTTGAGAGGCAATAAAACCACCATCACTCCAAGGGAAATTAACCGTAATACCTGCCAAAAGATTAAATTTATTAATCGAAGGACTTAAAACATACTGTCCCTGAACCTGAGATTCCCAATCAGGAAGCCCCCCGTCTTGAATAGCTTGGCTGTCATGTTTAAGTGACGCAATGTGCTGTTGTAAGGCTTGAATATCAGGCCTATGTGAAATTTGCGTGGCATAGTCAGGTGTGGGGAGAGCGTAAGGAAGATCCACAGCCCTAGAAAGGTCACTTTCGGGGGAAAGCAGCGTCAGTTGATACCATAACTGACGATTTTCATTGAGCTTTAATTCTAAGGCTTCAATACTGGCCTCAATTTGTTTTTCTTGAAGTTCGGTTCCATAGACATCACTGATTTTGGAACGCCCAATTTGAACCCGTTGTTTGAGCTCATTAACACGTTGCTGAGTCACAGCTAATAAATCGTGCTGGCTCGAAAGCGTACTTTCAATCTGTAAAAGGGTATAAAACAGGCTGCTTACAGTGCCATATAAATTCAGACAAGCTACTTTCTGAGACCATTTTTTCGAGCTTAAAAGGGCTTTTTTGCTGTCTATGGTGTGCGTCAGCCGACTTTGAGGCGACAAAGGCAGCGAGGCCAGAAGGCCTAAGGTGGAAGTGTTGGTGTCTTTTCCCGAAGTCAATTGGGTTGTATTCCATTGCGTCGAGCCAACCCCGTTGAGTTTAATTGCGGTCGCAGATTCTGCCTGAAAAACACCTTCTGAGGTTTGGCGAAGATCAGAGGCCTGGTGTGCCGAAAATTCGCTCTGAGTGAGTGAGGCTTGATAGGCCTCTGATACCGTTACGGCTGCAAGCGTCGAAGAGGCTAAAAGAAGGCATAAAAGTCCGAATATAAAGCGTTTCATGGAACTCATACTGTGACTGAATACGACAGTAAAATCAATAGGAAAGTTCCCTCTCTAACTAATAAACTCCAAATAAGTATTAAGATTAATCGTTTTATACTCAGCGTGAGGATAGGTCTCGACCCAGCTGGAAGGGCATTTTGCTGTTTTAGTACTGAACTTAAACTCATACCCTTGAAGGGTTCCCCCGCCTTCCTCGATATAGTCAATTTCAGCACCCGTATTCAGTCGCCAAAAGTACGATTTTTTAGGGTAATTCAGATAGTGATTTCGCTTGATGCGTTCTGAAATGAGAAAGTTCTCAAATAGATGGCCTCCATCTGTACGTAAGGACAGGGGGTTGAAATTTTCAATAATGGCATTTCGAATCCCGATATCATAGAAATAAATTTTATCCATCTTAGTGACTTCTTTTCTAAGATTCTGACTAAATCCAGGGAGTCGAAACACCACAAAAGACTTTTCCAGCAAATAGATATAATGAGCGACGGTTTCTTGAGCTAGGCCGAGGTTTCTACCCAATTCAGAAACAGATACTTGTGCCCCGATTTGAAAAGCAAGAAGCTGAAGCAGCTTGTGTAGCTTATTTGAATGTCGAATGAGATCAAAGTCAAGAATATCTTTGTACAAATAAGAAGCCGCTAATTCCCGTAAATAAGCCTCTTTTTGATGGATGCTTTCAGTGGTCACAATATCAGGATAGAGTCCGTATTGAAGGATAGTCTCTAGTTTGTGGCCCAACTCGGTGTCATTAAAATCTGAGGCTAATTCTTGAATAGAAAGAGGATAGAGATAGAATGTCTGAGTGCGACCTGTCAGGGGTTCTTTGATTTTGTTGGCAAGATCAAATGAAGAAGAGCCCGAAACCACAATGCGAAGTGTTTTGTGGTGATCATGCAGCAATTTAAGAGTGAGCCCGATATCGGAGATTCGTTGTGCCTCATCCAGATAAAGACAGTCATACCCAGACACAAGCCCTGTTAATTTCAAAAGATCTCGTGAGGACAAAATATCGACATATTTCTGTTCATCAGCAGTAATACGAAGTGTTTTGTAGGGAAGCAGGTGTGTGATCCTATCTAAAAGAGTTGTTTTGCCCACCTGTCTAGGCCCGTAGAGGATAATAATTTTATGAGAAGCCCCTGTCAGCGCCTCTTCTATGGCTTTTTGCAAGGTGCGTTTTATTGGAGACATGTCTTGACTATACGATAAAATAGCGCTATTTCATAGAGTATAATCGACAAAATAGCGCTACTTAGACATATTTTTTTGATTTCCATTCTAAATTTAGAGTTTTATTGCTACTATCTTATTTCCTCATGATGAACTCTAACGCCCTTCATACATCGCTACCCAAAACACTCCCAGGGTTTTTTGTCCATTTTCTAAAACCCTATAAACGATACCTTGCAGGGATGGTGTTGGTGAGTGTGTTGTGGGCGGTCCATATTTCGTTGGTTCCCTACGTTCTTAAACTCTTAGTAGACAGAGCAAATACGTTTCAAGGTCAATCCTCAGCATTTATACATCTCATGACAGGGCCAGCGATAGGATATGTGGCTCTCTCATTGGCTTTGGGGGTGATCTTTCGATTTTCTGACTATGTGCACATGCGTCTGATGCCAAATTTGAAACGAGATGTCCAACAAGCGATGTTTACCTATTTGGAAGGCCATTCTTATACCTACTTCCAAAATCATTTTGCAGGGGCTCTTTCCAATAAAGTGATGGATATGGTCAGGGGTGTCGCAGAAATTTTACAAATGTTTATGGATACCTGCGTGGCCTCGGTATTGGGAATAAGTTCAGTCTTGATTACTCTCTGGAGCGTGAACCCTGTTTTCTCCCTTATTTTTGGAATATGGGCGGTCATTTTTTTGAGTTTATCTTGGGTTTTTGCTCAGAAATGCCAACCTTTAGTTACCGATTATGCCGAGGCTCGTAGTACAGTTTCGGGAAAACTGGTCGATAGTGTTTCTAACATGAGTAATGTGCGTCTTTTTTCCAGACATAGCTTTGAAAAACGGTATCTATTGCACTTT
>JAHFDB010000018.1 GCA_023249195.1 bacterium
AACTTGAGGGGCGGGGAGAAATGCGCTATCACGATGAGACTGTAAAAACGGGTATTTTTATAAACGGGGTTTTATCTACAACACTACCTCAAACCCCTACACGACACTTAGTAAGGAGCAGCACTCCACCACCCTTTCAGCCAGCGCCGCCAGCGCCGTCTCAGAGAGAGATCGCCGTTTAAGAAATTGAGAGGAACATGTGGTACCTGCCTCCTTTTAAACTTTTTTGAAACACAGGCTTTTTGAGTGTCTGTCACACAATCAAAGCTGTCTTTGTTATAGACAACCCCCCGAATAAACAGGCGAAAAGGAAAGCGATGAATGCGATAATGGTGTTGATTGACAAGATGATACCGCAACATCCACTCAGGATGAAAAAAGTGTTCGTCTTGATAATAGGCTGCGCAATCACTCCCTAATTGAAGATAGGTTTTCATGGCCTTTACTTTTCCCAAAGCTAGAATATCAGGCAAGCCTCCTCGGTGGTTTCCTCCTGAAGGAATCGAGAGGTCATACGCTGTCTGGTCTTGGAATGCTCGAACCTCTTTTAACAAAGAGGCCATGCTTTCTTGGCTAAAATCGATATCAAATCTGACCCTGATGACGAGGGTATCTTCACTGTACCTGTCGAGATGTGAGGCTAAACGTCCCCATTTATGCCACATAAACAAGGTGTTTTCGACCTTGGTTTCTTCCGGTTTGATCAAAAATTGAGCTGCCTTTTGTTGAATGAGGGGTCGAATATCAGATTCTTTTTCATATTCAAGAAACGTATAAGGCAGCCGCCGAATGCCTTCGTGTAAAGGCGTCTCCTCCCAAGTTGAAATGAGGTATTCTTTCTCAATGCCCTCCATATGAAACAGTGGCGCCCACAAAGTCTCATCAAACGTGGTGAGAATGCCGCTCAAGATAAATACCAAGCGAGTGCGCGTACTCATAAAAAGCCCTTGTGTGTTTTAAATTCAAGGCTCATTGAGGCCCTCAGTGTCACGGGGTACGGTTTTATGTACGATAACCCATTGTAACAAGGACAGATAAAAAAAGAGCCCTTGTATGTAGATATTTCCGGATTTTTCAGAGCAAATTCAGTGGCTTTGACATACTCATGTGAAGAACGAAAAATATAGGTTCCTGCTGAGGCGTAGTGTGAAATCACTTTTTTCTCTCGGGTTTGACTCACCCATCCTTGTTCGTCCATTGCTAGATAGCTATAGGCAGGATTTTGGGACTCGAAGTAAGGTAAAACGCCTTCGATTCTGCGATCTAAATGTAAACACTGTTCAATTGATAAGTCTGATTCATACAGAATATCGGCCAAATCTATGACGAGCGGCGATTCCCATTTTTCTATGAGAGATACCCCTGCTAATGCCGAAAGAAGCGCCCCTTGCGTCAGTGTTGAAAGGACGATCCATCGACAGCCCTTAAAAGTATCTGCCAAAAATTGGATCAGATCCGCTAGCTGAGGAACTTCGCGTAAAACAAAGATGAGATTTTGGGGTAAAAGTTCGTGGGAGTTTATCCAAGGTCTGGAATTTAACACCGTTTGGATCAGCGGCTTGCCCTCGAACAGGGTCAACGGACGGAATCCTGTCTGTTCATCCCATAAATCTGGGCCCGCCAAAGGAACAATGCTATACATATTTTTTAAGCATTTTTTCTAGAGAGGTAGTCCATCAAATCTTCAGGCGTGCCCAACCCTTGCATCGCTGATTGAGGAATTTCGTAGATCCCCACGTTCCCCTCTTTTTTGATCAGATAATTATACACGGGACATACATAAAACTCTCGATTGACTCGGTCTTGTGCCAGGATCATATCCAGAGCATTTTCAACAAAATCTTGGCCCCGCTGGAAGTAATAAATACCGACAGTTGCGTGAGAGCTGATCACTTCTTTCTCTCTCACTTCTTCCACCCACCCGGCTTGTGAGACCTTGGCATAACTCCACTTCGTTTCATGGGCTTCAAAGGTCAAAATGGATCCTGCCGCTTGGCGTCTTTGAGCATCTAGGACAAAATCTACCATCGCTATATCCACCAGCTGATCACTGTTGGCAATCAACAAGGGTTTGTCCGCAGGGATATGGTGTCTTGCAAGCAATACCGTACATGCCGCGCCTTCTGTTACAGAATCAATGCTCACAATGTCGCAAGGATATTGATTTTCAAGGGCCTGAATCCACTGGGGATAGGCTTCGAGATGTTCTTTCCTCACGATTAAAACAAACCGACTCTTGGGCATATATAAATTATCTAAAACCCGATGAATCATCGGTCGACCCAATACATCAATAAAGGGCTTAGGCAACGCATATCCTTGGCTTGAAAATCGGCTTCCCAAGCCGGCCATAGGCACAACGATGGTACACGGCGTCATAAGGCGTATCCTTGCTCATATTCTTTAATTTTCTGAGGAGAATAGAAGGTGTGATAATCAGACACTTGAATATGGGCAACCCCAAGTTTTTTGTTTTGAATCACCATTTCGTTTAATGTAGGTGCAATGTAATACAGCCCATTCACGCTGGCTTTTTTCTCTATGCTTTGCATGGCGGCTTTTGTAAATTCACGGCCTTCTTTAAAGTAGTAAAATCCTGCAATCGCATGCTTGCTGATAGGTCGTTTTTCTGCGGTTTCTACGATATGACCCTCCTCATCCAAGCGCACATAGGACCACCTCGGGTGCAAGGTTTCAAACGAGATCACCGCACTGTCATAGTGATGTGTTTTAAAGGTCTGTAAAATAGAATTTAGATCTGTCGAAAAAATTTGATTGCTATTTGAAATAATCAAAGGGAGCTCGGAATCAATCTGATCGATGGCCAGAAGTGCGCTACACGCAGCACCCTTCGTCGGACGATCCACTTTAATAAGGGTACAGTCGTTCTGTGTTAATAAACGCAAAATATCGTCTAAATGAAACTTGATACAATCCTCTTGATTAACGATAAAAGAAAAATGAAGCTTTGAGTGAATGGTTTGAAGATTTTCAACCACCCGAGCAATCATAATTTTTCCCGCTACTTCTATCAAAGATTCAGGAAAAACAGTGTCTTCTTGGTTAAAGAAACGCGAGTGCCCAGCCATAGGAATAACGATATTGATCATGATTTTGCCTCAATCTCTTTAATTTTTGAGATAATATTAAAATAATTAACCTCCTGAACATCGGACACCACCATGACATGGGCGCCGGATCCTTTTGCGGCTTTTATACCCTTTTCATTATCTTCAACAATAAAGCACTCTTGAGGAGAAACCCCTAAGTGAGCCATAGCCTTGATATAAATTTCAGGATCCGGCTTCCCTTGTATGACATCTTCATTCGATAAACTCAGGTCTAGATAGGGCTCGAGTTTTGATTGAGCCATAATTAAGGATACGGTTTGACGCATTGAATTAGAACAAACCCCTATGTAATAGCCTTCTTTTTTAAGCCTTGATAGCGCGTACTCGTGACAAAAGAGCGGAGCACATTTGGTATGAATATAATCAAGTGTAAATTTTTGTTTCATCTCGTTAATAAATCCGTGTAAACGTTTAGACAAGCCCCTTTCCATCGACAACATTTCTAATTTTTTCTTCGTGGGCAATCCATCGTAGGTGACTAAATGATCGTACCTGTTAATTTCCATTCCAAATAAAGCAAGCGCCTGGTTAAGCGCCTCATAGTGCCATTCTTTAGCGTCTACCAACACACCATCCATATCAAATAAAATTGCACGAATTTTCATGAAAAGAACATCCTTTTTGCCTTATCTGGAAAATCTGTACACAACAGTGCTAAGGGCCTATCTTTTAACCACAGATACTCATTCCATTCGGCTTCGTAGGTGCGGCGGTGCAACTCTGGAGACACAATTGCCACTTTTTTTCCTTTGTCAAAATGAGCCTGAATAGCCGCTGGGGTGATCCAGTGCGATGTGAATTCATCCATCCAAACCCCAGCTGATTTCTCGTACAAAAAAGGCGTCGGCTCATGGTCACTTTGTCGGGTAAAAGCCACCATATCTTGGCGCAAATAGCCCATGGCATCGGGTATCGACATATCAAAAACAAAATAATTTTGAATATGATAGCGCGCCAACAAGGCTTGAAGCGGGGCTTGCAATCCGTCTGATTTGATATTGAGGGCGAGGGTTCCGTGAGTAAAAGAAATGCACTGTTTAAAAAAATCTTCGACCGTTTGACATGATGCGTTAGGAATATCATGAGAAATCACAAGTGCACCTTGAAAATCTCGGATATCCGTCTCAATACCAAATCCATGTTCAAGTGCACGCTGAAAAGCAAGGGGAGAATTTTTCTCAGCCTCTGAGACCCAGAAGCCACGGTGGGCAATGATATTCATAATGAGCGCATATCATAATATGAAACTCCCCGAATTACAAAACATCTTGCCAATTTTTTTTTTCAGTGCTAATCTTTGCATTCCTCATTTTTCCCTAAAAAAAACTATCTGTCCCCCAAAAAATTAAGGAGTGGAATTTTTATTGTATGGAACCTAAAAAAGCGAGTAAAACGCAGGAAGAAAAAAAAGCGCTCTTAGAAAACGACGATCGGCTCGATATTGTTGAACTGCAAAAGAGCCAACTGAAAGAGCTTCATGAGCTGGCCAAGAAATTAGAAGTCCCCGAATACAAGCTTCTTAAGAAGAACGATCTCATTTTCAAGATTCTACAGGCAAAAACTGAGCAAAATGGGCTTATTTTTGCCCGTGGTGTTTTGGAAATTTTACCCGACGGATATGGATTTTTAAGAACCAATAATTATTTACCCAGTGCCGAAGATATTTATGTGTCTCAGACACAAATTCGACGGTTTGGATTGTGTTCCGGAGATATGATTTCAGGCCAAGTCCGACCACCCAAAGAAGGTGAGCGCTATTTTTCTCTGCTTCGTGTCGAAGCGATTAATGGGGCTAATCCAGATGTGGTCAGAGAACGCACTCTTTTCTCAAATTTAACCCCTATTTATCCTGATGTACGACTTAAACTAGAAACCGGCAGACTTCCCGTTTCAGGGCGTATTATGGATATGTTAGTCCCGATTGGAAAAGGGCAAAGAGGACTGATTGTGTCTCCGCCTAAAGCCGGTAAAACCAGCATTTTGAAAGAGTTAGCCAATAGCATTGCGATCAATCACCCGGAAGTGCTTATTAAGGTATTGCTTATCGATGAGCGCCCCGAAGAAGTCACCGACATGGAAAGGTCCGTCAAGGGCGAGGTAATCTATTCGACATTTGACGAGCCTCCAGAACAACATGTGCGTATTTCTGAACTTGTTTTAGATAGCGCGAAGCGTTTGGTCGAGTGTGGACATGATGTTGTCATTCTTCTCGATAGTATTACCCGATTAGCCCGTGCTTACAACCTGGTTGTCCCCCCTTCTGGACGAACCCTTTCCGGCGGTTTAGACCCGAGCTCGCTTCATAAGCCTAAACGCTTTTTTGGGGGAGCACGAAACATCGAAGGGGGTGGCAGCCTTACCATTATTGCCACTGCCTTGGTGGATACGGGCTCTCGTATGGATGATATTATTTACGAAGAATTCAAGGGTACAGGCAATATGGAATTGCATCTAGACAGAAAACTGGCTAACAGACGCATTTTTCCCGCTATCGATATTATCAATTCTGGAACCCGAAAAGAAGAGCTCTTGATCGACGAAAATACCTTGAAAAAGACGTACCTGCTCAGAAAAAATATTGACTCTGAAAGCTCTACGGAAGAATTGATTAAACTCCTTAAACAGACCACTTCTAATGAAGAATTTTTAACCTCCCCGATCTTTATGTAAAAAAGGCATTGTATGATTGGCATCGAAGCACTCAAATCCCAAATCCCTGAAATCAAAGCCCGGATAGAAGGAAGGGCCTTTGGTGCCATTCGACGCACTTTCAAAGACTGTGACCCGGCTGAATTAGCCGAGGTGATCAAAGACTTTTCCGAGCAAGAACAGGCCGTTATTTTCCGCATTTTACCCCGCGCTTTGTCTGCGTCAACATTTGAATATCTCGATATCGAGGATCAAAAAAATCTTTTGCGTGGATTAGGGCAAGCCGACGTTGCAGGCATTTTAAACGATATGTCTCCCGATGACAGAACTGCCCTGTTGGAAGAATTACCTGGCCCGGCTGTACATCAATTATTATCGTTATTATCTCCCAAAGAACGCATGGTGGCACGCTCGCTTTTGGGATATCCAGAGAACAGTGTCGGCCGGTTAATGACCCCTGATTACATGTCCATTCAATCGAGCTGGACCGTTCAGGAAGTTCTGACCTATATTCGCGAACGTGGGGATGTCAGCGAATCTTTTAATGACCTTTATGTTATTGATCCACAAGGAAAACTTGCAGATGATATTCATATTCGATCACTGCTGCTTTCTCCCCTTGATACTAAAATTGAAAATTTAATGAATCACACCTGCGTAAGCCTGTCCGTTTCGGAAGAAAAAGAAGCCGCTATTTTGATTTTCAGAAAGTATGACAAGGTCACCCTGCCGGTTGTCGATTCCCAAAATTTTTTGGTCGGCATTGTCACCATCGATGACGTCATGGACGTGGTGGAAGAAACCGATACGGAAGATATTCAAAAATTTGGGGGCTTAGACGCCTTGGATGAGTCTTATATGTCGACGCCCATGCTTGAAATGATCAAAAAACGGGCCCGATGGCTCGTCATTTTATTTTTAGGTGAAATGCTCACCGCAACCGCTATGACCTTCTTTCAAGATGAACTCGCTAGGGCCGTTGTTTTAGCCCTGTTTTTGCCTTTGATTATTTCCAGCGGAGGTAATTCGGGTTCCCAAGCGGCTACATTGATTGTCCGTGCTATGGCCCTAGGTGAAATTACCCTCAAAGATTGGTGGAAGGTATTTAAGCGTGAGGTTTTTTCTGGCCTCGCCTTAGGCACTATTTTGGGCTTAATTGGATTTATTCGCATTGCCGTTTGGAGCCAGCTGTTTCACAGCTACGGAGAACACTGGCTTTTGATTTCTGCAACAGTCAGTCTCTCGTTGGTGGGCGTCGTGTTATGGGGAAGTTTATCTGGTTCGATGTTGCCTTTTGTGATGAAATCTATCGGGGCTGACCCTGCGGCTTCTTCAGCCCCCTTTGTAGCCACCTTAGTGGATGTGACCGGGCTGATTATTTATTTTACAGTGGGCGCCATTCTTTTAAGAGGTATTTTACTGTAGCTGGTCACCCACGTTTAGACTTGTCTCGCTGAATGTAAAAACCCAACATTACTACTTCGCCAAAGCCACCGGGAAATTAGGATGCTCCGGATTCACGACTAGCTGTTGTGTAAGTGGATTCACACATAAGTCCATCGCCTCCAGAGGCAACACACCCATCAAGGCTTCATTACCCAACACCAACGCCTCAGTTACATAACTTCTGTTAGCAAATCCAATTTCAATAGGCGCAATGCGTGGAACCTTAATTTGACGACCGTCAGCAAGCGTCACTAAATGGGTTGAGACTTCGGAAGTATCAAATCCAAGCTGGGTGGCCATTTCCTCTGTCACGCACATAAAGGTAGCACCCGTGTCTACAAGTGCTTTGATTTTAATTTTCTGGTTTCCAATGAGGTTGGATAGGCTTATGTCCGCGTATGTTAAACCCATAGTTCATTATTTTCCTTTAAAACTCGGAGAAATCAAATACAACTCAAGCATATCGGACATGTTAGAATTTTTCGAGGGATTTCTGTATCGTCCTCAGGGCGACCTCATGAGGTCGCGCTCCAAGACAACCCGCTTTAATTGCCTTTTCAATCGCTTCATGTTAAAGTTTTTTCACTCTTTTTTTGCTCCTGTAGCTCAGTCGGTAGAGCGTTTCCATGGTAAGGAAGAGGTCATCGGTTCGATTCCGATCGGGAGCTCCAGTTTTCTATGGCAGATATTCTTCACGCATTAAACTCACACTTACCCCCTGAATGCCTTCATCTCTCCGATGAGATTAGGGTTCAGTATAGTACCGATACCTCTCCAGAAGCCCCTGTTTTACCTTTAGCTGTTTTGACTCCCACCTCAGAAGATCAGGTAGGCCTCATTGTGGCTTTGTCCTCGCAGTATTCAACCCCTATTGTCATCAGAGGGACAGGCACAGGCACAACGGGGGGGGCGATTCCTGTTCACAATGGCCTTGTTCTGTCTTTTGAAAAACTGAACACTATTTTAGAGATCGATACACTCAACCGTGTCGCGGTGGTGCAAGCTGGGGTTTTAACCGGAGACCTCCACAAAGCCGTTGAGGCCCAGCAGCTTTTTTACCCCCCTGACCCCGCCAGCTTGTCCATATGTACCATTGGGGGGAATGTGGCCGAAAATGCAGGCGGACCCCGCGCTTTAAAATATGGGGTCACCCGTGATTATGTCATGGGATTAGAAGGTTTTTGGGCCAATGGCACCCCCTTTAAGCTAGGGGGGAAACACTATAAAAATGTCGCCGGATACGACCTTATACGCCTCTTGGTGGGCAGCGAAGGCACTTTGGCCATTATTACCCGCATCACGTTAAAACTACTTCCCTTGCCCAAATTTTATCAGGATCTGATGATTTCCTTTGACACCATTTCTTCGGCTGTACACTGGTTATCCTCTCTTCATCAAGAAGCCCTTGTCCCAGCCACTGCGGAATTGATGGATGATAGGTGTGTTGAAGCAGGCGAAGCCTATCTGGGACGCGCCATCCCTTTACCCAAAGCAAAAGCCTATGTGTTGGTTCGTTTAGATAGCCCTTATGCAGACTCTCTGGAACGAGATCGTCTATTACTCACGGATAGAAGTAAAACATTAGGCGCATGCATGGTTTCTGTTGCACAAAACAGGCAAGAAGCTCAGCAGTGGTGGGAGCTCCGCCAGGCGCTTTCTCCGGCATTGAAGCACATTGGGGTTGAAAAAGTGTCTCATGACATTGTCGTTCCCCCTTCTGAAATGGGCGCTTTTTTTGAGGGTCTAAACCATCTCAGAGAAGAAAGTGGCTATCTTATCCTGGGTTATGGGCACTTGGGAGATGGGAACATTCACGTTAACATTTTACGTGAGGCGCACGCTCTCTTAGACTGGTCCCTTCAGAAACGATCTTTAAGCGATCAAATTATGGCCTTGGCGGTTCAACTTGGGGGGACCATTACGGGTGAACATGGCATTGGGCTTACCAAAAAATTGTATTTGCCGCTCGTGTTTTCTAATCATGATCTTGAGATCATGCGAGGAATTAAGCGGGTATTTGATCCTCAGTTACTCCTAAATCCAGGAAAAGGGCTTCCATAACCGATTCCCAAGACAAATACTGCCTTGCTAAAGCTTGAATTTGGGCATGATCAACAGAAGTCTTGATAACGTCTTCTATCTTAGTTTTAGGATCTTTTAGATTAAAAATAAAGGGCTTCAAGGGTTCAAAATCGGCTGCGCAATCCCAACAATTCACAACGATCGGTAATCCGTAACAAAGATATTCCCGGGTTTTCAGAGGGCTCGCCTGTGTCACCTGAAGGTCATCCGTACTAAAAGATGCCAGACCAAAATCGCAATAGGAATAAATCGTTTTTAAGGTATCTGAGGTCACCACCCCAAGGGTCAAAACCTGATTTTTATCCGATGTCAGATAGGGCCCTGCAATCACGAGTACCACGTCAGAAAAGGGTTGCAAAAGATCTATCCATTTATTCACGCCATGCCATCCAGAGCCTGCGCCTGAAAACACAGCCAATTTTTTCCCTGATTCTTTCACTTTTCTTACTTTTTCCACACTGGACTGATCCACTCGGTCATTCCGAATGGGTGAAGCTAAATAGCCGTTTTGCATATAAATAACGCGCTTTTTTTTCACGCCAAAGCACTCAACATACTGACACATTTCCAGGGTTCCCGCGACATGATTGAGGCAAGTAAATTGAAAACAAAACGCCGTCAAAAGGTGAATAATACGCTCAATAGGTCGCTTTATATAGGCCAATTCAATATTTAAATTGACATTATGTTCTAAAAACACCGGCTTAAAAAAAGACAGGCCCATTAACCATTTATTGAGCCAAATCATCTTAGGGTTATATCTCACATAAATGACGTCAAACGCCAAGGTTTTGCCAATGGCAGTCCACTGATATTTGACCATCGCCAAGGCTTTTTTAAGTCCAGAACTTGATCGTAAATAATAAAAAGGAAGTGCCTCTGCCTCATATTTTTGTTGAAAAGCAGCCATTTGACCTTCTAGTTTTAATACCAAACCCTCGTGCTCAAAATTGGTCGGAAATATATACAGAAGCCGTTTTTGTGTCATTCTTCTTCCAATACTTCTTTAACCAGGGTGCGCGGCTTCATCAAAACGGCATGCACCGAGGGCAAGATATCCTTCTCTTCCAAATTTCTCCAATAAACATGCCATTCTGGAAATTTGATACAGCCGTCACACTCTCTCAAATAGAAGCTATTCATGCTGTTTTCCGGTGTCGCACGCCAGATCATTTGAGGAAACCGCTGGCACACCTTAAGCCACAGACTTTTTCCCAAGCCCGTGCCTTCACATGCTTTCGCTACCGCAAATTTATCCAAGTAAGGTATCTCATTAATTTCCTGCATAATCGCAATGCCTTCATAGTTTTTTTCATAAATAATTCGAAGAGGATCTGTGTCAAAATAGTCCTTCACTAAGATCTTCTCGAAGGCTTCTTCCAATAAATGTTTGATGCGCCTCGTATAGACATCTTCATAATAGGTCGCCAAGTATAGCGTGTGGCATTTGATAAAGGTACCCATCCCTTTTACCGTAAAAATTTCTTTCAGTACACTTTCTGCAGAGGTAATAACCAAGGCACAATCCACGGTTGATTTCAAAAATTGGCGGATATCTCGAACAACGGGCTTCATATCTTTGCGCACCTCGAAGCCCCACTCTGTTTTATGCGACACGTTCAAAAAGGGAACCACTTGATTCTGAGTGTCTAAAACGCCGCCTTCACGGTTAATTAAAATAAATTTTTTGGGTTTAATCACTTTGACCAAAGCCCGAGATAACACATCTGAATCTAGCACCACTTTCTTTCCATTTTTGAACCCAATCGGCGCGATAATAGGAATGCGAAAATGACTTAAAGCCGCAGCGATGCGCGTGGTGACAATTTTCATGCGATTTTTATCATTCCACTCGAACACACCTTCCACCACCCTCACGCGTGCCTTGCGCTTACGCAGCTCTTTCATCAATCGTCCACTAAACAAAGTGAAGTTCTTTTTTAAAGCCACATCATCAAAGCCTTTAGGGGCTCGTTTCTGAGCGACTTTATACTCAAAATAATCTTCTTTTTGCAGTCTCAACACAATAATGGGAAAAATTTCGAGCTTATGCATCAAGGCCAAACTATCCGCCAAACTTTCTAAATCTTCTCGCAACACTTCATAGGCAATAGAGATGACTGCAAACTTCATGGGGGGAAGATCGTGAAACAGCTTCCAAAACAGCTCTACTTCAGACTTATTTCCTGCATGTTCAATAAATTTGAGTAGGATGTCTTTCATGGGTGTATAGAGTTTAATAATAACAGAATTGGAACTGGGGGCAATTAAATGTACTTGTTATAGTTGAAATGGGCCATATCAGTCATTTTCAAAGTCTAACTTTGAAATATGCTTATGTCATTTCATTTTGGGTTTTCGGGCAACCGTACAATAGAAAAAGTACTTTTCTAAAGAGTTTAGTGATTGAAATGGCACAGAAGGATCGAAAAAACCTTCCAGAATCGTTTCTTTAAGACGGGCAATTTCTCTTTTTCGAGGAAGGCTCCATCGCGGGTCTGAAAGGGTCAAATACAAAAGGTCTAGCATCCGAACTAGTGCAGACTCAAATCTTGCCTCATTTTGCGCTTGTTTTGATTTTAAAGCCCTTCCAAACTCACTCCCCACATTGGCCAATTGCTCCATGAGAGACATTTGCTGCCACCGACCTTGTGCAAGATCTTGATGAATGGCCTTATTTATACCTATTTTTCCTCTGTTTTCCATAGGCACCAGTATAAGATTATTTTGTGTATTTATACAGAAGCAAGTTCGAACTGCTCATATTAAATCAACTGATATGCTATGCTCTACAGCTGAGGCACTGCCCAATCCCATATTGCCTTGAAATTTTGAGTTTTAGACCCAATGTCCGGTCTTAATTTTTTACTATTTAATCTGTTCTTAGGGCTTAAAAAATGAGAGAAGAGACTCCTAACGACCCCCTCATAGACAGCACGCTGGTTCGTCACCTGGTAGCTGCACAGTTTCCGCAATGGAAAGACCTTTCTATTCGACAAGTTGTGCCTGGTGGAGTCGACAACAGAACCTTTCGCTTGGGTGAAAACATGCTCGTGCGCATGCCGAGCGCCTTAAAGTATATGTTGCAGGTAGAAAAAGAGCAGCAGTGGCTGCCAAAGCTAGCACCTTGGGTCTCTCTTCCAATTCCAGTCCCTTTAGGGTTAGGGTTGCCTGCTTTTGGATACCCTTGGAAGTGGTCCATTTACTCATGGATTTCAGGCGAAACCGCAAGTTCCGCGCACATATCCACTCTAAGCGACTTTGCCACCACTCTTGCTCAATTTCTTCTCTCTCTCCACCACATTGACCCTACAAACGGACCTCTTCCAGGCCCCCATAGCTTCTATCGTGGGGGGGAGCTGGCAACCTATGACACCCAGATACGACACGCCATCGCCATTCTGAACAACACAATCAATGCCAATGCCGTTATGGAGGTTTGGGAAACAGCGCTTACTACGTGCTGGAAAAGTGCGTCGGTATGGCTTCATGGGGATGTGAGTCCAGGCAATTTACTTGTAGAAGAGGGCCGTTTACGGGGTGTCATCGACTTCGGACAATTGACGGTCGGTGATCCTGCATGTGATCTCGCTATTGCGTGGACGCTATTCAAGGGCGAAAGTCGAGAAGTCTTCCGCTCTTTACGTCCACTGGATGCAGGTACTTGGGCTCGGGGTAGGGCCTGGACCTTGTGGAAAGCGCTCATTATTTGCGCTGGGCTTACCCACTCAAACACCGTAGAGGTAGCAAACTCATGGCGTATTATTGATGAGGTGCTTCTTGATCACAGAAGAAATGCTCTCTAGAATTTCCTTTAAGTCCCGTGTAGCATTAAATTCAGTAGCATCAATCTCATTTTTAGCCTCATTTAATAATATCATGAGCAAATCTGATATATATATTGGGTTGTTTCGGTCAGAATATGGGGAAGCGCACCGCCAGTGTGCAAGCCCCACCCAACAATATAAACTGACACTAGCAGGCCGCTCTATTCTGGGCAGAATAAACCAATAAAAAACTTTCATATTGACACATAAAATAATATAATGTAACTTTTAAATTATTACGTCAATATATCAATGCCCCTAATTTTTTAAAATAAGGAGATCTTCTTGGTGATGACTAGACCCTCGACTTTAAAACCACTCATTCTTTTTATTGCTATTCTTATTGGGCTTTCCCTACCAACCTTTCTTCAAGCCTCAGAAAAAAAAGTTTTTACTCAGGAAGAGCGAAGTAAATTTGCCCTAGAATTGGGCACAGGCAGCATGAACATCAGCGGATCCTCATTTGAATCCGCCTCATTTTTAGGATTTGATTGTGGTATAAAATTTAATATGGGGGATACCTTTATACAGGTAAAAGCCTTTACCGGTGGAACTGTCAATTTTTTCTCCAGAAATTCAAGTCTTTCAAGCTTTGCTCTTTTATATGGCATTCAAACAAGAATACCCAACTTGCCCAAACCTATTATTCTTGAAATTTCTACTGGTATTGGAGACGATTCCTATTCTTTTCAAGAAACAGAGGGGTCTAGGCAACTCACTTTAATTTCTTCCTTATCTGAAGCTAAAGCAAAAATTCAAATCACACAAAATTTTTGTATCGGCGCAAAATATATGGCCTCATTGAGTTCAAAGAATTCTAATACAGGTATTGTATATTTTATTCAAGTGAACTAATAGAAAGCATATTAAGATGAAAAAAATCATATTTATACTCATTCTAGTCTTATTAGGCAAAATCTATTCAATTCAACTTGAAGATTATCCTGTCATCTTTATACATGGGCATGGTAGCGACCTCAATATCGAAAGTGATACCTGGAAACATATGATAGAAAAAAATCTAGTTCCAAATCAAAGTGGCTATATGTTCTATGATCCAGATCGAGATGGCCAAATAAATATGATTTATTCTGAGTCCTCGAAGGAGCTCAAAACAGATAGTTTATCCCCCAGAACTATCTTTTATTTCGGATATTATCGCTCCAAAGACACAGAAGGGTTTGGTGAAATCCCTGGGAAAATTGGAGCTATTCCTGTCCCATATACAGGAAAATATCCTTACGCCTATTATAAGAATACTGATGATGGAAGCCCTAGAATTTCTTACACGGACCGCCTGTCTACCGTTGTTGATAATGTTCTTAGAGCAACTGGGGCCTCTAAAGTAATATTAATCGGCCATAGCATGGGAGGCCTTGTTGCAAGAGCCTATACACGATGGATTCCTGGAGGCTCTGATAAAGTATACAAGATTCTGACTATTGGCACCCCAAATAGCGGAATTCCAGATGATATGCGCCTATGGTTAGAACAACACCTTACGAACATTCCTATGTGGGAAATAAGCGGAGAAGATGAAGAACTCGCAAAAACTCTTGGAAATGCTCCTCGTCGCTTTGGCGATAAAGATTTTACAGAATGGTTAAATGACGGTTGGCAAACTTTTTGTACACAACACAATATTCAATACGCCACAATTAGAGGTAATTACGACCCTTATATAGTGCTAGGCATAACTATAGGAGATGGGGTTGTCGATGAAGGCTCTGCCATTCTTAATGGCGCAGTATTTAACGCTGTTGGATTTATGGCCCACACAGAAAAACTACCTACATTATCCCCCATCAACAGTGGGTTATCGATGCTCCACTCTATTTATACATCCGAAATAATTAAACAGTGGGTTTTTAAAGATAGAGTCCAAGTTGCACCCAAGCCTTCTGTTGATAATGTTATTATTGCTAGCCCTTTTGATAAAAAATTGGCCTTTCAATATAGAGTTGTCAGTGGAAATGTGGTGTGTGCTGAAATATTATTATACGATCAACTACAAAACCTAATTGGGGTTTATCAAGCCCCTGCATTTTTACAACAATATTTGGTCAGTTTCGATCTTTCCAAAGAGAATCTTTCTATGGGTCCTTATTTCCCAGTAGTCAATATTTACGATATGAATGGCCCCATATATACTGCAAAATTAAAAACGTCTAAGGTCTCTGGTGCTACAGACTACGATGCGAATCTGCCTATTACTATTGCTCAAGGCCCCCCTTACGAAACAAGCTCTTCTAACTCCACATTTATATTAGACTCCAATTATTCTTGGGCAAAATATGGGTACTCTATTGATGGCAAACCTATTTCAAATTTTGTATCTACCAATAAATTTTCAATATCTGGACTTTCTGTAGGAAAACATACTATTACAATTTATGGATCTGGAACTTGGGGGAATGCTGCCGGATACAGTTGGCTTGTTACAAGCTCCAATCTTACACTCTCCAATCAGACCGTTTTAACTCAAGGGCGACTGTTTAAATCTGACAATACGATTACCGCAGGATCTGGATTTATTATTCCTGAAAAATCAGGAGCTTCATTCAAGGCTAAACGGGAAATACGATTAAAATCGGGTTTTAGAGCTACATCTGGTTCTTCATTTAGGGCGTCTATTGAATAAATTTTTAGTAAGTCTCTGTATTTTGGGGGGACTCTGTTTTTAATGGACTATAAAGAAACTATTTCCTACCTCTCCAAAACCGCCTTCAAACAAGGCATTCGCTATGATTTAGGCCCTTTTCTCAAAGTGCTTGAACGCCTACATCATCCTCAAAAAAATCTCCCCAAAGCCATTCTTATTGCAGGAACCAATGGCAAAGGCTCAACCCTCACCTATTTGGCTGCCGGATTCCAATTCCTCGGCATCCGGGTTGGCACCTACACCTCACCTCATTTCAACGATTATACCGAAAGAATTTCGATACAAAACGAGCCGATCTCTCAGCCAGACTTTGTTACCTACTTTGAAAAAGTTCAAAAAGCCGATCCAGATCATACGCTCACAGAATTTGAAATTCTCACCGCCATGGCCTTTCTTTATTTTAACGATCAAAAACCAGATATCTTACTGATTGAGACCGGGTTAGGGGGACGCTTGGATGCGACCAATGTCATTTCCCCTATTCTCACCATTATCACAAAAATTGGCCTCGATCATCAGGCTATTTTAGGAAAAACGCTTCCAGATATTGCCAAAGAAAAAGCAGGTATTATTAAGCCAAATGTCCCCTGCATCACTTTACGACAATCCAAGCCCGTTTTAGAGGTTATTCAAAAAACAGCCAAGGCATGCGAAAGCCCACTTCGTGTGGTGTCTCCACTTCGATCAATTCCAAAGAACTATGTTATGCAAGGGCTCTATCAACGGGATAACCTAGCCCTAGCCAGGACAGCTATTCAACTGGTTTCGAATACTTCGGCTGAAGAAGGCTTTAAATACGCTCAAATATGGGGAAGATATTTAAAACTTAGGCATAAAAACCAAACGATTATTATCGATGCTGCTCATAACCAAGACGGGGCTCGAGCCCTTAAAAAATCCCTGAAACGAGATTTCCCAAACCAAGAGCCCCTGTTTCTCATCGGTATTTACAAAGCCAAGGATGCCAAGGCTTTTCTCAAAGGCCTCTCAGCCTTTGATTACTGCGATTTTGAGCCAGGGTTCTCATATTCACTTGAAGATATTCAGCGTCTGGCCCCAAGGGCAAAAATCACCCCATATAGACCAGACGCCATCCCGACACTTCCCAAGCATCCCTTGATTGTGATCACAGGCTCTATTTACTTTATTTCTAAGTTCAAGCCTTTTTTTACTATATAGATTGCATAAAATTGCATAAAATGCTATTTTTAATAAATGAAATACTTAAAGGAGTTTGTTTTTAAACAGCTTTCCTTAGGAAGATATTGTTTTTCAAAAAAACAGGTAATTTCAGAATTATCTCTGACTGCAATTCAATTTCAATACCAAGCCTATAGGCTCATTGAAAAAAAACTGATAAAAAAATTTGGGCCCCATTTTTTTGTAATAGTTTCTGCAGAATATACAAATCTTGGGGGGCCGCCTTTGGAGTGGGTAATCGACCCCCTTATGACGCATTTGGGCCAGGACTATTATATTGGTCTGTTAAGCGCGGCTTCAATGTATGGCGCTACCCATCAACAGCCCATGAATTTTCAAGTTATTACCAATAAACCAACCAAGGCAATTGTAATGGATTTAGTGACAGTTCAATTCCACTTTTCTAAAGTTTGTGAGAGTGCATATATACTCAAAAATAAGGTTCAAACAGGATATGTGAAAGTATCTTCTAAAGAACAAACGATTGTCGATTTAATAAAATATTATCCTGTATGTGGATATCTTAGTAACGTAGCCCAAGTGGTTAAAGACTTGTCACTTGAATGTTCAATGGATGCGTTCAAGAAACTTATCAAAGAAGAACGAAACGAAGCTTCTTTACAAAGACTTGGATATATTTTTGAGTTCCTAAATCTTCAAACATTAGCTCAAATGGTAGAAAAAGAGCTTAAACGAAGAGTGACTCAGATGATCTTACTCAGACCCGACATGAATAAGGGCGATTCAGTGAAATCTACCAGATGGAAATTGTGGATCAACGATGTATTGGAGTTAGAAGAATGATACCAAAATCTTTTATACAAGAATGGGCACAAAAAATTCCTTGGCCTATGCAACGGCAAGTGGAGCAGGACCTCATTATTTCAGTCGTTCTTATAAAGCTCTATGAGTGCACCCCACTCAATCAAAAGCTTGCGTTTAGAGGTGGAACTGCGCTTAACAAATTATTCTTTAATCCTCCAACAAGATATTCGGAGGACATCGATTTAGTTCAAACAATTCCTGAGCCAATAGGGGCTACGGTAAATTTACTTAGAAACACTTTGTTTGAATTGTTTGGAGAACCTAAAAGAAATTTCTCTGAGGGGCGTGCAACACTGATCTATCGAATTCAAAGTGAAGATAACTATCCTATTCGCTTGAAGATAGAAATCAATACAAGAGAGCACAATCCTGTTTTAGGCTTTGAAAACTACAATTTTGAATGTAGTTCTTCTTGGATCTCTGGAAGGGCTTCAATTTTGACCTATAGAATTGAAGAGCTTCTAGGTACAAAAATGAGGGCTATGTACCAAAGAAGAAAAGGCAGAGATCTTTTTGACCTATTTATAGCCCTAACTACGATAAAAAATATCGATACTGATGCGGTTGTTTGTTGCTTCAGCGCATACACAAGAAATCAGAGTAGCCGAATTTCTAAAGCAATGTTTATGGAAAATATGACAGAAAAACTCAAAAACAAGGGGTTCACAGAAGATATTAGGCCTTTGTTACCTAATAATTTTACAGAATATGATCCTGAAGCGGCCTATGAGCTTGTGAGAAACACTTTTATTGAGAAATTACGATGAAAATGTTGTGGGGGATGCCATGAAAAACAGAGTTTCATTTGTTTTTATCTCAATCGTGACTATTTTTCTAATTCTTTCTGGATGTGGAAAGGCGGCACAGGAATCGCAAGGTTCAAGCGCAGACGCGAATGGATTAGCCTCACTTCAAGCAACGGGAGGTGATACGGTCACAATAGATAAACTTTTATGGACAGCAGAGTCTTCCTCAAGCGGCGGAGCAAACCTTATTGAGCCCACAGCTTCACAAAATAATGGAGCTACAACCATTCGAACTTTTACCATTTCAGATAGCGATTTAGGTTCAAACAGTGGACTTGCAGCATTTGAGTTTAAGGTCGAAACTGCAAACTGAGAATAGGGGAGGGGACCATGCTAAAAAAAATCGTTTTAACTTTCTTTTTTCTTTCTATAAGCCGTTCTCTTTTTGCTATAGAACCCATTCCAGGACGCCTCCTTATTAAGGTAAAATTAGGCTACAAAATTGAAAGTATCGTGCCTCAAATTCAGTACAAAGTTGTCGAGTATATTTACAGAAGAGCGTCATTTAAAAACAATGCACCTGAAACAGAAAAAACATACGGGCTCATATTTTCAGAGGCAGAAGACATTAGGGCTATTTCAGAGTCAATCAAAAAAATCTCAGGTGTTAAGTGGGTAAGTCTTGATTACAAAATAGACGAACCTTCTCAACCTATTAAAACTGCCCAAATTGTTAGTGGTTTAGATACTCCTATAAACGCGGTTTATATTCCAGATACAGAGCATCGATATATTCGATACATCCCGATTCAGCAAGAAATCTTAGTTGCAGTCATTGACCAAGGTATAAAATACGACCATAGGGACTTAAAAGACGCTATATTCAAGAATTCCGCTGAGATCCCTAATAATGGCATAGACGATGATGGGAATGGCCTTGTAGACGATTATATGGGCTATGACTTCACACAGTATGCTTTTGGTGGTGGAAGCAATGATCCAACGCCCTCATCACCACATGGAACTATGGTTGCCGGTTTAATAGGGGCTAAAAAGGACGATAAGCTTGGTATTTGTGGTGTGAACCCAAATTGTAAGATTTTGAATGTGAAGTGGAATTCAGTGGCGGACATTAGCTATTGTATTCGATATGCAGTGGACATGGGCGCAAAGGTTATTAATTGTAGTTTTGGTTTTGCGAATATAGACACTGAATTTCCAGATTTTCGAGAGTCTTACGCTTATGCAATTGAGAAAGGCTGCATTGTGGTTGTTTCCGCAGGAAATAATGGAGTACAAGTAAATGATAATCCACAGCGGTTTCCAAATATGACGGTCGTTACAAGCCACACCGGGCTGGAAAGACAAGTCCCTGGAGAACCTGTTAGGTATGGGGGCGCAAATTATGGCCCAGAGGTTAGCTTTGCTTCTTATGGGGTGAATGTGTACTCAACTGGAGTAGATGAATGGAGTGCTAATGAAGGGACGGGCACTTCATATTCAGCGCCTATAGTGGCTGGAATACTCAGTAGAATTTGGGCTAATAACCCTTCTTTAACTCGTCAACAGGTACTTGATAAAGCTATTCAGTACACTGTCCCTCTTGATTCTGGTACAGGACATGGACGTATTGATTCAGAAGCTCTAGCGAAAAGTTATGTTACTGTGCAAACGAAGAAAGTGAATCTCAATTTAGGAAATAAAAGAGGCCTATTGGAAGTCGATTATGTGACTTCCAACGGAGTAACTCGACGATTTGCAGAGTCTTTTTATTTCAGTGGAAGGAAATACTCCATTCACAGAGAGCTTTAGCCTTAGTTTTTGATATAGTCAGTTCGTATAGTAGCTTTTAGGTGATTCAATCCTGGAATCTGTGAAAGAGTATCATAGGAAGCCACAGTTTTAATTGTTACCTGATAAAATCCATTCTGAACGGTGGCAACGTAATCGAACAGAATTAAATCCATGTTCACCCCACCTAGGGAGCCTCCTGAGCTACTTATTGAGTAGATTGTTCCATCATCACGCTTTAGTATCACAGATAAACTTAAAACAGTATCTGTAGATTTAATAGGCAAAGTAATGGTTTGATTAGAATATTGTACTAAGTTTATGTACGAAGACTTAATTAGGGGGGGTTGAATACCTGAAATAACTACTCCATTTTCATCCCTTGGTTTTGTGGCTACATTCGAGGTTGATGTTTCTTGGGCCCCAGTAATTGTAATTTTTCCAACAGTTAATTCTGTTAAATTAGCTTTTCCACTCACAATAGTCACATTACTGGCATCTTGAGACGCCATCGTTCCAAAAGTGGTTCCAGTAGCGCTCTTCCCGGCTTTAATATTTGTAATTTCAGTCTGGTTGAGTTGATCTGCTGGGATAGTAGACGCATAGGCAATACTTGGTTTTGATGTAATTTTTGACCAATCAACACTTGTAATTTCCGTATTTTCAATGGTTTGGCCGAGTTTAGAAATATTTGAACTCAAAGCACTGTCCGAGACCGTTCCCGTTAGAAAAGAAGCATCTCTATTGGCTAAATCTCCAAGACTACTACCGGATTTAGAAACCTTTCCCCAAGATAATGAAGCCAACTTATCTTCAGTGAAGGTGCCTGTAGTGATATTGGAGGCATTGATTCCGGTCCCTATTTTCGCTCCGTCTATTCCTGAAGCGAGCATGTCACTTGAAATGGACCCAGATTGAATCAGAGTGCCTGAAATATAGCCGGATAGTTTAGAGGTTGCGACTTGTCCAATAATCTTACTTCCATCGAGGTTGGCAATTTTGTCACTGACAATTGAACCTGATTGAATGGTAGCCACAGGAAGTGTGCCTTTTAAATTATCTGCTGTTAAATTAGTAAGTCCAGAGCCGTCCCCAGAGATTGTGACCCCAGAACTGAGGGCTACAGTGCCAGTACTTCCAGTTTTTGTCAGCGTAAGTAGTGTTGTTTTGTTTCTTTGTAATGTGAGGTCGTTATCTGTATCGCTACCAATATTTACCGATTTACTGCCTGAAGAATCTTTATACGTGGACACGTAACCTTGAACACCGTCGTTATCTGATGAAAAAGTTAGTTTTGTGCCTGTGCTGTTATTAATGGACTCGTTTCTAAAGATAAATTGATTGTATCCAGAAGGGGTGCTTTTTGAATTTGTTGGGTATAACAGGGTTTCTGTAATTGCATAATTGTGAAAATCACTCTGAGACATCTTCATATCTTGAGATTGCATCCCCAGGCCAACGAGGTCAGTTTTGGCTATGTTAAGTTTGGAGAAATCAATTTTGGTGTCTGATCGAATTTTGTCATTCGCAATAGACCCTAGGAGAAATTTTGCACCATCTATATTTGTGCCAAGCATATCGCTAGAGATAGACCCGGATTGAATAGAAGATGGGGATATGTACCCTGATAATTTTGAAGTGGCTACCTGGCCAATGATTTTACTCCCATCAAGGTTTGCAATTTTGTCGCTTACGATTGAGCCTGATTGTAGGGTACTTACTGGTAGAGTCCCTTTGAGATTGTCAGCTGTCAAATTAGTAAGTCCAGATCCATCTCCAGAGATTGTGACACCACTACTAAGAGCGACAGTTCCATTGGTTCCATTTTTTGTAAGTGTAACGAGTGTGCTTTTGTTTCTTTGAAGGGTGACATCTGAATCTGTGTCACTACCAAAATTTACTGTTCTTATTCCTGAGGTATCTTTAGAAGTTGAAACATACCCTTGGACTCCATCATTATCGGAAGAGAAGAGCAACTTTGAACCTGTGGAGTTGTTTATAGACGCATTTCGAACAGTAAATAGATTGTAGCCGGATGCTATATTTTTAGAGTTGTAAAAATAGACAAGATTTTCTGTTGCTGAGTAATTGTGGAAGTCCGACTGTGACATTTTCATGTCTTGAGATTGCATTCCAATGCCTACAAGGTCAGCTTTGGCAATATTGAGCTTAGAAAAATCGATTTTCGAATCAAATTTAAGTTTGTCGTTTGTGATGGTTCCAACAGTAACTTTTGCCCCATCGATACCAGTCGCTAACATATCGTTTGATATCGAGCTTGATTGAATTGATGATGGTGGTACGAAGCCTGTGAGTTTTGTGGCTGATACTTGCCCAATTAATTTACTTCCATCGAGGTTGGCAATTTTGTCACTCACGATCGAACCTGATTGAATGGTAGCCACAGGGAGTGTGCCTTTTAAATTATCCGCTGTTAAATTCGTAAGCCCAGAGCCATCGCCGGAGATAGATACTCCTGAACTAAGAGCAACAATTCCATTGCTGCCATTTTTTGTAAGTGTAGCAAAGGTGGTTTTATTTCTCTGAAGCGTTAAGTCTGTATCTGTATCACTACCAAAATTTACAGTTTTGATTCCTGAAGTATCTTTAGAAGTTGATACGTAGCCTTGAACGCCATCATTTTCAGCAGATAGTGTAATTTTTGCACCAGTATTGTTGTTAATGGACTCATTTCTAAAAATAAATTGGTTAAAGCCAACGGCAGTATTTTTTGAGTTTATTGGGTACAAAAGAGTTTCTGTAACCGCATAATTATGAAAATCAGACTGTGCTAATTTCATATCTTGAGATTGCATACCTAGGCTAATGAGGTCGGACTTAGCAATGTTCAATTTAGAGAAATCGATCTTTGTATCTGGTCGAATTTTGTCATTGGCAATAGACCCAACAAGAAATTTTGCTCCGTCAATTCCAGAAGCCAACATATTATTTGAAATCGTTCCAGCTTGAATTAAAGAAGATGGGATAAATCCTGATAATTTAGAAGTGGCAACCTGCCCAATGAGTTTATTTCCATCTAGATTGGCAATTTTGTCGCTTACAATTGAACCGGATTGAATGGTAGCCACAGGGAGTGTGCCTTTTAAATTATCTGCTGTTAAATTAGTAAGACCAGAGCCGTCCCCAGAGATAATTACCCCATTACTAAGAGCAACGGTTCCATTACTTCCACTTTTTGTAAGGGTGAGTAGCGTAGTTTTATTTCTTTGTAATGTGAGGTCGTTATCTGTATCGCTACCAATGTTTACTGATTTACTTCCAGAAGAATCTTTATAGGTGGACATGTAACCCTGAATACCATCATTATCCGATGAGAAAGAAAGTTTTGTTCCTGTGCTGTTATTTATAGACTCATTTCTGAAAATAAATTGATTGTATCCAGAAGGGGTGCTTTTTGAATTAGTAGGGTAGAGAAGAGTTTCAGTAATGGCATAGGTGTGGAAATCACTTTGAGACATCTTCATATCTTGAGATTGCATTCCTAGGCCAACGAGGTCAGTTTTGGCTATGTTAAGTTTGGCGAAATCTATTTTTGTGTCTGATCGAATTTTGTCATTGGCAATAGACCCGACAAGAAATTTTGCGCCATCTATGTTTGCACCAAGCATATCGCTAGAGATCGAACCTGTCTGAATAGAAGATGGGGGTACAAACCCAGTGAGTTTTGAGGCCGCTATCTGACCAATTATCTTATTGCCATCCAGACTGACGATCTTGTCGCTGGTAATCGCATTCGATTGAATGGAGGATGAAGGAATGGCTCCTTTTATATTCGCTCCTGACAGATTTGTAAGCCCAGATCCATCTCCAGAAATCGTTACCCCAGAACTAAGGGCAACAGTTCCATTGATCCCATTCTTTGTAAGTGTAACGAGTGTGCTTTTATTTCTTTGAAATGTGAGATCAGTATCTGTATCACTACCAAAATTTACAGTTTTGACTCCTGAAGTATCTTTAGACGTCGATACGTAGCCTTGAACGCCGTCATTTTCAGCGGAAACAGTAATTTTTGCCCCTGTGTTGTTATTGATAGATTCGTTTCTAAATACAAACTGGTTGAAACCAACGGCAGTATTTTTAGAGTTAATAGGGTAGAGAAGACTTTCGTTTATAGCGTAGCTGTGAAAATCGAGTTGGGACATCTTCATATCCTGAGATTGCATGCCTAGACTCACAAGATCAGCTTTGGCTATGTTAAGTTTGGAAAAATCAATTTTGGTGTCTGATCGAATTTTGTCATTTGCAATAGATCCAACAAGAAATTTTGCCCCATCGATATTTGAGCTCAACATATCGCTCGAAATGGAGCCAGATTGAATGGAAGAAGGCGAGATGTAGCCAGATAATTTGGAGGTGGCTATTTGACCAATAATTTTACTTCCATCGAGACTTATAATTCTATCGTTTGAGATTGAATTTACTGAAATTGATCCAGATGGGAGGGTTCCTTTCAGATTCGTTGCGGTTAAATTAGTAAGGCCGGACCCATCACCCGAGATAGATACTCCTGAACTAAGAGCAACAATTCCATTACTGCCATTTTTTGTAAGTGTAACGAGGGTGGTTTTGTTTCTCTGAAGCGTTAAGTCTGTATCTGTATCACTACCAAAATTTACAGTTTTGTTTCCAAGTGAATCTTTGGAAGTTGATACGTAGCCTTGAACTCCGTCATTTTCGGCAGACAGTGTGATTTTCGCGCCAGTATTGTTGTTAATGGACTCATTTCTAAAAATAAATTGGTTAAAGCCAACGGCAGTATTTTTTGAGTTTATTGGGTACAAAAGAGTTTCTGTAACCGCATAATTATGAAAATCAGACTGTGCTAATTTCATATCTTGAGATTGCATACCTAGGCCAATGAGGTCGGACTTAGCAATGTTCAATTTAGAGAAATCAATTTTGGTGTCTGGTCGGATTTTATCATTCGCAATAGACCCGACAAGAAATTTTGCCCCGTCGATATTTGATCCAAGCATATCACTCGAAATAGAACCCGACTGAATAGAAGAGGCAGGAACATAGCCTATAAGTTTCGAAGCAAAAATTTGTCCAATTAATTTGCTGCCATCGAGGCTGATGATTCTGTCATTTGCAATGGAGTTAGATTGAATTGAGGATGAAGGAATAGTCCCTTTTATATTTGCTCCTGTCAGATTAGTCAGCCCGGACCCATCTCCAGAGATTGTTACGCCACTACTAAGAGCGACAGTGCCATTGGCCCCACTTTTTGTAAGTGTGATTAGGGTAGTCTTGTTTCTTTGTAGTGTTAGGTCGTTATCAGTATCGCTACCAATATTCACCGACTTACTACCCGAAGAGTCTTTATAGGTGGATAGATATCCTTGAACCCCATCATTATCTGATGAGAAAGAGAGTTTTGTGCCTGTGCTGTTATTTATAGACTCATTTCTGAAAACAAACTGATTGTATCCCGAGGCTGTATTTTTAGAGTTAGTAGGGTAGAGGAGAGTTTCTGTAATGGCATAGGTGTGGAAATCAGTTTGAGACATCTTCATATCTTGAGACTGCATCCCTAGGCCAATGAGGTCAGTTTTAGCTATGTTAAGTTTTGCAAAATCAATTTTGGTGTCTGATCGAATCTTGTCGTTTGTGATAGTGCCTACAAGTATTTTTGCACCATCAATTCCGGTTGCAATCAGGTCATTGGTTATAGAATTTGTTCTCGGGTAATAATCAGATAGCCCTAATGTCAGTAAGTCTGATTTAGCAATATTTAGCTTAGAAAAGTCTATTTTTGTATCTGATTTAATTTTGTCGTTGGTAATTGTCCCTGCCATGAACTTGGAACCATCAATCCCTGAGGCAAGCATATCATTTGAAATTGAACTTAATGGGATGGATGCAGGAGAAATATAGCCAGATAATTTTGAAGCAGAAATTTGCCCAGTTATTTTATTTCCATCGAGACTAGAAATTTTTTCGCTTGATATTGAGTTCACTTGAATTGTGGCTGATGGTACGGTTCCTTTTAAATTATCGGCAGTTATATTTGTAAGACCTGAGCCGTCCCCAGAGAGGCTAACACCACTATTAAGTACTATTGCTCCGTTGTTCCCACTTTTTGTAAATGTTAGGAATGTTGATTTGTTTCTTTGAATCGCAATATCGGTATCGGTGTCACTTCCAATCAGAACACTCTTATTGCCCAAGGTATCTTTTGAAGTTGAGAAATAACCTAAAATGCCATCATTATCGGAAGATAAAGTGATTTTTGAGCCAGTACTGTTGTTAATGGATTCGTTCTTAAAAATGTATTGATTAAACCCTGAAGGGGTATTTTTTGAGTTTGTAGAATAAAGAAGACTTTCGTTTATTGCGTACCCGTGGAAATCGAGTTGGGACATTTTCATATCTTGAGATTGCATCCCTAGGCCAACAAGGTCAGCTTTGGCTATGTTAAGTTTGGCAAAATCAATTTTGACGTCTGATCGGATCTTATCGTTTGAAATACTGCCAACTAAGATTTTTGCGCCATCAATTCCGGTTGCAATCAGGTCATTGGTTATGGAATTTGTTTTTGGATAATAATCAGATAGCCCTAATGTAAGCAAGTCGGATTTAGCAATGTTTAGCTTAGAAAAATCTATCTTGGAATCGAATTTGAGTTTGTCATTTGTGATTGATCCAGCTAAAATTTTTGCCCCATCGATGCCTGTTGCAAGCATATCATTTGAAATTGAGTTGGATTGAATGGATGTAGGCGGGATATAGCCAGCGAGTTTTGGTGCAGGTATTAGGCCAATTAGTTTACTTCCATCGAGACTAGAAATTTTGTCATTAGAAATCGAATTCGGTTGAATTGATCCCGAAGGTATCGCTCCTTTGAGGTTGGCTGCGGTTAAATTAATGAGTCCAGACCCATCACCTGAGATAGATACTCCTGAACTAAGAGAGACAGTGCCATTGTTTCCATTTTTTGTAAGAGTGAGAAATGGTGTTTTGTTCCTCTGAATGGTGATATCTGTATCGGTGTCACTTCCAATGTTTACCGCCCTATTACCTAAAGTGTCCTTTGAGGTTGAAAAGTATCCCAGGATGCCGTCATTATCAGACGACAGCGTAATTTTTGTACCGGTACTGTTATTTATAGACTCATTTCTGAAGGTGAATTGATTGTACCCCGAGGCTGTATTTTTAGAGTTAGTAGGGTAGAGGAGTGTTTCTGTAATAGAGTAATTATGGAAATCACTTTGAGAGAGCTTTGCGTCTTGTGTTTGGAGACCGAGCGCAACAAGGTCAGCTTTAGCGATATTGAGTTTAGAGAAGTCTATTTTGGTATCAGGTCTGATTTTGTCGTTGGTGATAGTACCGGTAAGAATCTTTGCCCCATCGATGCCAGATGCAAGCATATCGTTTGAAATTGAACCGGATTGAATTGAGGCTGGTGGAATATACCCTGTGAGCTTTGGCGCAGGAATTTGGCCGATTATCTTACTTCCATCAAGGCTAGAAATTTTGTCATTGGAGATAGAATTTGGCTGAATTGATCCAGAAGGTACCGCCCCTTTCAAATTTGCTGCGGTTAAGTTGAGTAAGCCAGACCCATCTCCAGACATGCTAACTCCGTTTGAGAGTGTAATAACACCAGAAGAGCCCGATTTTGAAAGAGTGAGATATGAGGACTTATTTCTTGATAGGACCACATCGGTATCTGTCTCAGAGCCAAGTCCGAATAGCTTGTTTCCCTGAGCGTCTTTGTAGGCAGAGACAGACCCTTGGATGCTATCGCTATCTGAAGAGAGAAAAACTTTAGAGCCAGTAGCGTTATTTATTGATTCGTTTCGAATAGTAAATTGGTTGGAGCCAGAAGTCACGTTTTTTGAGTTATAAAAATAAGCAAGATTTTCTGTAGTGGCATAGTTGTGAAAATCACTTTGGGACATCCGCATATCTTGAGACTGCATTCCTAAACCAACGAGATCAGACTTAGCGATGTTAAGTTTAGAAAAATCTATCTTTGTGTCTCTACGAATGTGATCGTTTGTAATAGTTTGTGGGGGCAGTGTTGCTTGAATACTGCCTACAATTTTCGAACCATCGATGCCTGGTGCGAGCATATCATTTGTGATGGAGTTGGTTCTGGGGTAGTAATCTGAAAGCCCGAGGGTTATTAAGTCTGTTTTCGCGATATTTAGCTTAGAGAAGTCTATCTTTGTATCCCTACGAATATGGTCATTGGTAATGCTTTGAGTTGCTATTGTTGCTTGGATGGTTCCTCTTATTGCACTTGCGTTTAAGTTTGTTAGTCCTGATCCATCTCCGCTCAGAGATACTCCAGATCCCAATTGGGCCATGTTAGAGTCTAAAGTCAGGTAAGAAACTCCATTTCTTGAAAAAACAACTGGGGCATCTGTGCCTGAACCTAATTCAAGCTTTCGGTTTCCTTTAACATCTTTATAGGCTCTTAAAAATCCCAGTATGCGATCTTTGTCGCTAGAGAGAAGTACCTTTGAGCCTGTTTCGTTGTTCTGGTTCAAATTTTGAATTTTAAATTGCACATCTGTGCCTGAAATGTCATCTACAAAGGCACTACTTCTAGGAAGATCTCCAATTATTTTTTTTGCGTCAATTGTTGCGATCATTCTGTTTGAAACAAGGCTGTCTGGAATTTGTGCTGACAAAATTTGTCCATTAAGATCAGAAACACTTGGCTTATTTTTTACTCCGCTCCAATCGACCTCTTTTGCTAAGTTTGAGTAGTCTGAAATGGTTGAATAGGGAACGGTAGCTAGGTCTCTGTAAGTGATTTGATCTGCAACTTTAATAGACATTTTTATACCGTTTTGGATTGCTGCTTTGTCGATTGGAATTTTTTGTCCAAGGTTAACTTTAAATACGCCATTTAGTAGAAGTACTTGGTCATACTTTTCAGTCCAAAGGACTTTGGCAGTACTGTCTAAAATGCTAAATTCCATGTCGTAATGACCATTGAGAAAAGCGCCGTCTTTTTTCATTTGTCCGTTAATACTGAGAATAGTTGGAATTGCAACTACTAAAGAAGACGTAAATAGAAATATAAACAGGCTGGCAAATACTTTTTTCATCATAAGAACTCCTTAAGGCTTTGAATTTTATAGATTGATACTGGTTGAAACGTAGTACTGACCGTCTTGCTCAAAATAATCTGACTTTTCATAGGCAAAATTCAGATTCAATGGCTTAAGTTCTAATCCGAGACCTATGCCAAACTTGTTGTTAATACTTTTGATGCCTTGATATTCTTGCCACCCAGCAGAAAGGTAGAAGGTCTTTGAAAGGAAATCTGGTTGATATCTCATTGCAATTGCTTTTAGGTATTTTTCACCAATTTCATTGATTTTGAATTGTCCAAAAATGTCGAGGTCAGTTGTTAGTGAGTATTTTGCAGAGGTGATGATTTGAGTTGGCAATTGTTCAGTAGTGCCATTTGTGTAACTGACCACAAGATTTTTAACAAAATTTTGTGCAGAAAAAGAGACAGATAATTTTTCAAATTCAACAAGGGCCCCGAAGTCAAAATTGAATCCGCTCCCTGTTGTGGTGTCTATAATATTTTGGTAGTAGCTACTTGCAAGACCCAAGTGCAAGTTTTTTGATAAATCGATTTGGTAGCCAATTTTATAGGTAGAGTTTTGGTAGTTGAACGTGCCGATAGGGGTGTACTCATTGTTCTGATCTGTGCCTGTTTTTGTGATGTCATTGACCCTGTTTTGAACGATTGCACCTGCTAAAACACCAGGGCCAATTCTAAGTGCGGCTGAATAGCTAAAGAATTTCGACTCACCTAGTAGAAAATCTGTTTCAAATGCGGAAAAAGAAGCGGAGGAAATGGAATATAGGGAAGCGATATTTTCAAAAACAGAAGAGGCCGAATGATCAAACCCATAAATATTTGCGATTCCTACTGTTTTGGCAGAGACCCCTGTATCGGAAGACAAAACGGAGTAGTTTGCTGAAAAAATGGTTTGGGAGCAGATGAAAAAAAACATAATGAAAAGCAGGTATTTCATGGGAGTACCGCCATTTTGTCTTTTCCAATAATTTTCCCTTTGTAGATTAGGATGTAAATATATATTCCTGCTGGAAGATCAGCTCCAAAAAAGGAAGAGTTGATAGGGACTCTGTTATAACCTTGTTTTGCACCCTCATCGACACCACTTACAAGAGTTTTTTGAGCCATTAAATGTGCTGTTGTCGAGTAGACTCTAAGCTCTATATCCATATCTTGAGTGAGCATATAGCCTATATGAGCTCCTTTTGAAAATCGGAATGGATTGGGATAACAAAGGGCTCTTCCCAGTAATTGTGGGGTACCTGTGCTTGCTCCATTTACAGTGTCTACAGAAAGGTCTGTTGAGTTTGTGACAGATTCATCAATGGTGAAGATGGCCTGTTCAATTAGAATTTCTAAATTATCGGCGGGCGTTGTTGGTTGCGACGCGAGTAAGCTGTGTGAAAATGAATCAATTTCAACATCTGCAAATGTGGCGCTAGTGAATAAAAGCAGAAAAAGTAGGGCTGCTGTTGTTTTCATATTTTCAACGAATCAATGACGATAAAGTCGATCAAAAAGTTGATGCCTGGGTCTAGGTTGGATTTATAGAGACTTGTTCTAAGTCCGATATGCTCATCAAATTTATATTTGGTTTGAAAAGAGAAATAGGAAAGATCTGGCTCAAACACTTTGTTCATTTCGAACGCTAAATTTAAGTTTTCGATGTTTGTTTCAACTCTATAGGTGGCGTAAAGGGTCTCCGTATTACTACTGTCACGCAAATGAGATAGAGACTCCCAAAAATTGGTCATGTAGGTTTCCGGGTGTTGGTAGCTATAGCTGATTGGTTTTTCATGGTTCCAGTAAATTTTGTCTAGACCCACAATGTGCTTAAAACTTCCGGTTTCCAATTTTGTAGATCCACCTACCCAGTACCCACTGCCTTTATTCCCATCGCTTGATAGGGAGTAGAAAATAGTGCCATGAAGAGAGAATGGATTCAGGTCTTGATTGCCAAAAATCGAGTAAGTATTTCTCACAATATCGACGTTGTTTGTGCTTGTATTGAGATTTTCAATCAGAAGGCTGACCCCATAGTTTTTATAGATGCTGGTAGAAAAATATTGGTTGTTTGGAACCAAGAAATACTTCAAAGACACTGGGGATAGTGTGGATTTTAGAAAAAGGCCTGAATTAAAAAAGGCATGGTTGTAGAGGTTATTCTCAAAGTCATAGTTCAAAATAGAGCCAAATCCAACCTCAATAACTTCGTTATTTTGTCCGTAGTAAAAATAGGGGAGAACGTCATCTTTAAAATGAAAATC
>JAHFDB010000063.1:0-3923 GCA_023249195.1 bacterium
TCGGAAACATTGGACTTCGATGATGACCTTTTCATTGCCGGTGAGCTCGGCCAAGATGTCTACCCGATTGGCTTTATCTTCTTCAAACCTTTGGTTGGATTCACTTTCCAGCAAAGAGTTAATTTTAACATCGGTGTGTAAAAGTTCAGAGAGAAAGCCTTCTAAGACAGGGAAATTGGCCTTGTCGCGAAGAATGTTTTTAATGGCCCAGTCAAAACGGATGAGTTCATTTTTTTTCATGAGGTATAAAAGGATAGCTTAAGTGGGTAAAAATGACTACCCAATGGCTACCCAACGTTTGTGGCTTTATACAGATAACCGCAAAGTAAAAATATCTCATAAACCTCAGCGTATTCATATTTTTTGAACTATACATATTTTTTGAAATTTATGTTAAATTTTTTTGATAATACAAATAGCTAAGTGTTGTCTTTTGGTTTAATTAAACAAAAACCAAGAAATAATCACAGTATAAATAACGTTTGATAAGGAGAGAATAATATGGCAGTCGGAAAACCAGGGCCCTTGCACGTCGTCGGCCCACAACCCCCAGTGAACACGGCCACGTTTCAAAAGGCCCTTTTGCAAATTCAAATTCATGACTTTGGAACAGTTAATATTGCATTAGAAACAATTCTTACAGCAATAGAAGAGAAACCTGATCGTTGTGCTGATATTCAAAGAGATAAGGCTGCGATGCGGCGATTAGGATTCCTTCTTCAGCCTAAAAATATTCGTCTGAACACTCTAGTTCTGAACATTATAGATACGATTGCCCGTTCACAGAATGGGCCTAAATATATTGTGAATTGCCCAGAAATGATGGGTAATTTGTCTAAACATGAGAATTTTTCTGCCTATTCTGAAACAAGACTCGTACCCAGAATATTTTGGAGACTATCCAGTAATCCTGATTCTTGTGAAGCAATATTATTGCACCCAACAACAAGAACAATGGTATGCGATATCATTACTGATCAGACCCCTGCTCGCTATCATCAGTGTTTGGGGGATATACTCGACACGCTAACAAACATTTGCCAAACCCAGGAAGGGTGTAAGCAGGTTCTTGAAGACCCCGCACTGATGAAAACCGTATTAAGTATTGGGAGCTTCGCTGAGCCATTATCCTCCTGGAACCTTCCAATACTTGTGGAATTAAGCAAGGTACCGAATGGATGTGAACAGATTTGTAGACATAGCAAAACCGTGGCTTTGGATGGTAGTGTCAAGACCCATCTTTTGGATGTTAATTACATGTTTGGCCCTAGGCCGATAGCGGATCCTGTGGTCTTGGCAGCACATGAGGCCATTCGTGGCCCTAGGAAGATAAATCCTGACTTCTTCGCACTATATGTGCGCCTCTCTGAAACAAAGGAGGGTCGAGACTATCTTGCGTTGCATGAAATACAAGTGGACTCTATTATGCGTGGAGTTATGACTCTAGATGCGGGTAAATATGCCAAGCTTCGAGCGCAAACAATTGCACATGTAAGCCGTGCACATTGAGCTTGTCCCCATGAGTTAGACCACGAAGTGGGGATTTAGAGATAACAAAGGGTCATCGTCGTAGTAGCTGTGGGACTGTGTGTAAACCTGAAAGGTTTTCCACATTTCCACAGCTGATCAAATCACTCATTTTTGTCACAGATTTTGTGACGCTCAATCCAAAATAGACCTCCTCAGGCGTTTTGTAATCAAGATTTTGATGATACCTTTCTGTGTTGTAAAACACAAAATACTTTTTCAGAGTTTGCCTCAATTCCGAGACAGTTTCAAACTGCCTCAAGTACGTACATTCATACTTCACAGAGCGCCAAACACGCTCAATAAAGACGTTATCTAAAGCACGTCCTTTCCCATCCATCGAGATTTGAATCGAATGAGATTGAAGCACTTCTGTAAACCCATAACATGTAAATTGTGACCCTTGATCTGTGTTGAAAATCTCAGGAGTGGCCTCTAAAAGAGCTTCTTGGACAGCCTCTACACAAAACACACTGTCCAATGTGTTGCTTAATTTCCAGGACAGTACACGTCGACTAAACAAGTCGATCACGGCTACCAAGTACATAAAGCCTTTTTTCATTCGAATGTACGTAATATCGGCAGCCCAAACTTGATTGATCTTTGTAATCTCAAGTCCTCTAAGCAAATACGGATACACTTTATGCTTTGGGTTTGGCTTACGCGTATTCAGCTTTGCCATGATCGCTTTAAGCCCCATTAATCTCATCAATCGACCTACTCGTTTGGGGTTAACCCAATACCCAAGTCGCCTTAGATGCTCCGTCATCTTTGGCCGACCATAAAACGGAGTGTCTATATACTGCTTGTCGATTTCATCCATCATATCCAAGCTCGTTTCGTCCATTGGTTTCGGTTTGTAATACCAACTTCCACGGCATAACCCAAGCACTCGGCATTGCCATCGCAAACTCATTGTGGTGTACTTCCGGTCGACTCTATACCGTCTCTCATCGACGCTTAGCTGTCCGAAAGTACTTTTTTTAAAAAATCGTTCTCTATTTCCAACCTCCCGATTTTTGCATACAGCCCTTCCACCGTGCTGTCATCATCCTGTCTTCTTCGCCCAGGTTTCCCAGAAAATCCTTCCACAAGCTGGCTCATCGCCTGCTTTTTCCATAACGATATTTGTGTCGGATGTACTTGGTATTTGCTCGCCAGCTCCGCTGCCGTCGCATCCCCACGTATCGCTGCTAATGCGATCTTTGCTTTGAATTCTGCGCTAAATGCTCGTCCTTTTCCCATGCCTTTTTCCCTCCAGTCTAGAGTTTTATTTTATCCTTTTTTAAGGCCTTTTTTTATCTCTATTTCTGGTCTAGTTTGAGGGGGCAAGCTTAGGTTTGTTCTATGCGCCCTACTCTTCAAACCGATATGGCCACATTGAGCGGAAACACAACCTGGTCGAAGCGTGAGGGAAGAACACTGGTGGCCAATATAAAAGACGGGTGGCTTAGAGAAGATCAGCAGCAATCTTTGTGGAGTCCACCTGAGGCGACGATGATGTACTAAAAAATTTTATTACGAACCCTTTCTTTTTTCCAAAGTAAGTAAGCCTGCATTCACGCAGTAAGTTCACCCTATTTCTGATCTAATGCACCCGATGTTGCATATGTGTGGACGCTCTAAATGTCAGGTATGAAATTCGAAAACCATCTGACGTTATACCGGTCATGGAAAACATTTCTGCAACAGGTGAATAGAGCTGACGAACATCACCTCCGGCGCCTAAAAGTTTGAGTACCAAAACATCATTTACTTTTTTTATCCCACTTTTATTTCGAGGGCTCACAAACCCTTTTCTCAAAGCATCGAGTGCCTTAGTTTGGAGATTTTTTTCTGAATAAACCGACTCAAATTCTTTTCTGTTAATGGAAATAAATACCAATCGACTTTCTCCGAACCGCCTAGGCAATGATACCACCATTCGAACCTCATTAGAGGGATTTCCCCCTATAAAATGTCGAATATGATATTTTAATGTACACGACCCCTCTTCTTTAGAGGGCTGAGGTGCCGTCTTATGTCTATTTCGTTTCCCAACCCCCCCTTTTTTTAAGGGCGTTTCAGCCTCTTCAGCCATTTTGTGTACATGCGTAGGATCTAAGAATACTTTACACGTCTCATTTATGGGTTGGGGTGTATCAGGGACGCCCTCGTGAGAAAAAGCTTCTGAGGGAAGGGTCACCGCCAGGGGTTTTCCCAGTGCGTCTGGCCCTATTGGAATTAAGGGAATATCGGCTTCGTCGGCATGAAACATAGGTGCATCCGGTATCGTTGTACAGAACTTTTGACGCTCAAAGTTCTTAAAGAAATAATCTGAAGCTTTGTATTGTTCCTCGTTTTGTTCTGCTTGACGGATTATCTCTTGGGTGTGCCTAAGAGCCTCAACAATGCGG
>JAHFDB010000063.1:3933-7135 GCA_023249195.1 bacterium
GGCGCTTTTGACGGGAAGAAAAGGTTAAAAGCCCCAGTGTTCCGATTCCGAAAACAAATTCAGCCTTCCCGGGAGAAATGCCGGTAAACTGTTCAATATTCATAGCTATATTATATTTCCTATATTCTTCAGGAATCTGACTTTCTTGGGCAGATGTCTCTTGTCCTCCTAATTGGGAAGCAATAAGGGCATACACGTTTGTCCCCACGATGTACCCCATACTTACTACAGACATCCACATTCGTTTTGTATGATAGTCAATGGCCCTCTTTAAATCGTCCATTGTTTCTGTGGTTGCAACTCGGCTTTTATTCACAAGCATTGTCTGGAATATAGAAAGATTTCTTGTAGGTTCATTGAGTATCCTCAAGACTTGTTCTCTGAGGTGTTGGACAGCTTCTTGTGTCGTCAAAGGAAGAGATTCTGCCTCTGGATTGCGAGAAAGTACGGCTCCTTGACTCAGAATTTTATGCACTAGCTGTTCTTCAAGAGGGTTCCCTCAAACATCGCTACAATTTGGTTCATCTTTTGAGACGACCCCTTTGTAAGGGCGACTATCGGAGATTTTACAACTTCGTGATTGTCATTTTCGATGTCTGTTGCCACGGGTTTTTCTAAGGCAGTAAAGCTGAGTTTGAGGGGTTTTCCGAAGGCTTCTTTGAGCAGGCTTTCAATCGCTGTCTTACTCACTTGTTCGTTGAGCTTGTCTCTAAAAAACTGAAAATCTTGCTTCAATTTTACAGACAAGGATGTCTCGCTTAACGCCAACACTTCAGAACGATCCAAAATAGAGAACAAGGGGGGCTTGGATGTTTTTAAATTTTGAAGAAAAAGCATCCATTTTTCGGTGTCTGAATTAGGCACTTTTGCGACAGGTGCCTGAACAGCAGATTGCGGTTGAACAGGGACAGGGACCGAGGCAGGAGGAGGCACAGAGACGGGTTGTTTTGCCACAGGCTGTGTGACGGCCGGTGCAGGTTTAACAGCAGGGACAGCGAAGACAGGAGTTGAGACAACCGACGGCGGTCTCATAAGAGAAACAAATCGAATTTCAAACAACAGTTCCGGGTTTGGAAACCACCGCAATTCCACCTCTAGTTTTGCAAAACTCTCCAATAAGGAAGACAGCCTTTCAACGGTTACTTTTTTGGCTAAAATTTTCAATTTCTCAAGGCGCGCGTCATCGGCATCGATCTGTGTGTTTAAATTCATGTGCACATAGAGCAATTGCCTTAGAACCAAGATAACATCGGCAGCCAACTGCATAAGATGCGCCCCTGCCTCAAAAAAAGTATGCATCAATACAATGGCTTCTTCGGTTTTTTCCTCTAGAAAATGGGTCATCAGCACATCAATTTTGTCGAAACTGGAAATGCCTAGCATCAGGTCAATATCTTCGAGCTGAATGGTGGTTCCAGCAAAGGAATAAAGTTGATTAAACAGCGAAATGGCATCTCGCATGCAGCCCGAAGAATTTCTTGCAATAATGCCGAGGCCCTCTTCTGGAATGGAAATTTTTTCTTCTTTTGCAATAATATTGAGTTGATTTTTGATTTCTACAGAGGTCAGTTTTCTAAAGTGCAAGTGCTGGCATCGCGATTGAATGGTGATGGGAATTTTATGTGATTCTGTCGTAGCCAGTATAAAAACCGTATTTGCAGGCGGTTCTTCCAGGGTTTTGAGCATGGCATTAAAAGCCCCCGTGCTCAACATGTGGGCTTCATCGATGATATATATTTTATAAGCACATTCAACTGGCAAATAATGAATTTGGTCATTGAGCGTTCGAATATTGTCAACACCCGTATTCGAGGCTGCGTCAATTTCAACCACATCCACACTTTGGCCCCTCGTAATTTTTTGGCATAAATCGCACTCTAGACAAGGCTGAGGGGACTTTCCCTTCCTGCAATTAAGGGCTTTTGAAAAAATGCGGGCAGCAGAGGTTTTACCTGTCCCTCGAGGCCCCGAAAAAATGTATGCGTGCGACAATCGGTCATGCAAAATGGCATTGCTGAGGGTTTGAACAATGTGCGCCTGCCCTTGCATATCGGCAAAAGTCTGAGAACGATATTTTCTATAGAAGGTTTCGGACATTTACACTAGAATACCAAACTCACACCCTTATGAACATTCTTCTTTTAGGTGCCTCTGGCATGCTGGGCTCGGATATCAACACTGTGTTGCACACGGCGGGACATCACGTGGTGGGATTTGATTCTAAAACCTTCAATATGTGCGATGGACATGCCGTTGAAACGGCACTTTCTAGCTACCCCACCCCCGATTTTATCGTGAATTGCGCTGCCTATACCCACGTTGATCTGTGTGAAACCCATCGTGAGATTGCTTTTGAGGTCAATGGAAAAGCCGTTGAACACCTCGCACGGTTTGCTTATCGACACCATGTGCCCTTGGTACATTTTTCAACAGACTATGTCTTTAATGGCCAAAAAGAAAGCCCCTATCTGGAAACCGACACCTGCGATCCCATTAATGCCTATGGAGAATCGAAACTAGCCGGGGAAGTGGCCATTCAAAAATACTGCGAAAAATTTTATCTTTTTAGAATTCAGTGGCTTTACGGCCATCACGGCACTCATTTTATCAAAACCATTTCAAACAAGGCTCAAAACACCCCTCATTTAAACATTGTGAACGATCAATGGGGGTCACCTACCTGGACGGTTGAGATTGCCACAAGTGTCTTGTCTGTTTTGGAAACACGGCCTGAATATGGCCTTTATCATCTGGCAAGCGAGGGTTATACACATTGGTGTGAGTATGCGGATTATTTTTTGAAATTTCAGAATATCGCGTGTAAGTTGGCAGGGGTACCCAGTTCAGCCTATCCGACCCCCGCTAAACGACCCTTGAATTCCCGATTAGACATCGGGAAATTTGCCAAAACAGGATGCATTAAACCCAGCACATGGAAAGAAGGCATCGCCAAGTTTCTTTCTTAAGAGATCTCTTTATATAAATGTCGGGATATCATTGCTCCCTTAAATTAACTCAATCAGTGAGAGGAAGTAATCACCGACCCTCACTTTTATACGGCACTCACGTTACGATATATTTGGGTGCACCAAAGTTTAATGGGTAAAGCCGAGTAATAAAGCATTTGACAAAAAGAGAAAGGCTCCAAAAATTTTTTAGCCAGAGCTAACTGGCTAAATTCTAAAAAGATTTGGAGCCGTCA